>NZ_SCMZ01000050.1:0-29969 GCF_005503285.1 Sphingomonas sp. 2SG | reverse complement strand
GCCGCCGCCAGCATCGGCGGCAGCGCGCCGATCGCCGCCAGCCGCAAGCCGACCATCAGCCCCAGGCCGAGCGCACCATAACTGCCGATTCGGCTGTCGCGCATGATCTCGATCGCCCTGTCGCCACGCGCGGTGCCGCCGAAGGCATCGCAGAAATCGGCGACGGCATCCTCGTGGAAGGCGCCGGTCAGCAACGCCTCGACCGCCAGCGCGAGCAGTGCCGCGATCACCGGCGGCCACAGCGCCTGCGCCGCGACGAAGATTGAGGCGGTCACTCCCCCGATCAAGGCGCCGACCAGCGGCAGCCACGCCATCGCCCGGGCGAACCCGTCCGCCGCCGCCGCCGCGTCCAGCCGCGCCAGTGCGGGCACCGGCAGCCGGGTGAGGAACTGCACCGCCAGCAACGGCGGTGCCCAGAGCGGGGCCCGCGCCATCAATCCGCCCGCTCGGCGCCGATCGCATCGAGCCGCGCGACGTCGCACAGCACCGCCGCCGCCGCGTCGAGCAGCGGCAATGCGACGAGCGCCCCACTCCCCTCGCCCAGCCGCATGCCCCAATCGAGCAACGGCTCCAGCCCGAGCTGCGCGAGCGCCGCGGCATGGCCCGGTTCGGCGGAGCGATGCCCGGCGATCATCGCGCGCACGCTGCCGGGTGCGAGCCGCTCTGCGACCAGCGCCGCCGCCGTGGCGACATAGCCGTCGAGCAGCAGCGTCGCGCCGCTTGCGCCGCCGCGTGCGAAGAAGCCCGCCATCGCGGCGATCTCATAGCCGACGACCGCGGCGATCGTCCCTAGCGTGTCCCCGGCAAGCCCCGGTGCAACCCGCGCGACCGCATCGGCGACGATCCGCGTCTTGTTGGCGACGATCGCCGCATCGGCGCCGGCACCCCGCCCGACCGCCGCCGCGGCGGGAAGTCCGGTCAGCAGCACGGTGAGCGCCGCGGCGGGCGTCGTATTGCCGATCCCCATCTCGCCGGCGATCAGCAGCGCCGCGCCGTCGTCGATCGCAGCATCCGCCTCCTCCGCGCCGACCTGCCACGCCGCCTCGAACTGCGCCGCCGTCATCGCTGCGCCCCGCGCAAGGCTCGCGGTGCCGTCCGCCACCCGCGCATCGCGGAAGAAAGCGGGCGCGTGCTCGATCCGCGGCCCCGCGACGCCGACGTCGACCAGCCGCAGCGGGCATTCGTGCGCCGCGGCGAGCGCGTTGCTGGTGGCGCGACCGGTAAGGATCGTCGCGACCATCATCCCCGTCACCGCCGACGGCCAGGCCGACACGCCATCGGCGACGCAGCCGTGATCGCCGGCGAACAGCACGATCCGCCGCGGCCGGGTGCGCGGATCGAGCCGATCCTGCGTCCGCGCCAGCCGCACCGCGATATCCTCCAGCCGCCCCAGGCTGCCGCGCGGCTTGGCGAGCGCATCGAGATGGGCGCGAACGTCGGCGTCGGTCATGCGGCGGTCCTTGCAAGCGCGATCAGCGCGTCGATGTCGAGCACCCGTTCCAGCGTCGTGGCGATCGCGTCGAGCGCCTCGTCGATCGCCTCCCGCCGGTCGAACCCGTCCGAGACGACACCGAGCGGCGCGAGCAGGTGCGCGCGTGCGGCGGGGTCGTCGAACAGGCCGTGGACGTAGCAGCCCGCGATGCGGCCGTCCTGCGCGCGCGCGCCGTCGGCGACGCCATCGGCGAAGCGGAGCAGCGGCGGCGTGCCCGCATCGGGCGTGGTGACGCCGGCGTGGATCTCATAACCGGTGAAGCCGATGCCGGCACCGATCTCGCCGGTGATCGGCCGGGTCCGCTTGTCCGCGGCGATCACCGTATCGACCGGCAGCAGCCCGAGACCCACGACCGTCTCCGCCGGCCCCTCGATCCCCCGCGGATCGGCGACCGTCCGCCCGAGCATCTGATAACCACCGCAGATGCCCAGCACCCGCCCGCCGCGGCGGACATGCGCGGCGAGATCGACGTCCCACCCCTGTGCGCGGAAGAAGGCGAGGTCGGCGATCGTCGCCTTGCTCCCCGGCAGCACGACCAGCGCCGCATCGCCCGGCAGCGGCCGGCCCGGCGGGATCATCGCCAGCCGCACGCCCGGTTCGTGCGCCAGCGCGTCGAAATCGTCGAAATTGGCGATCCGCGACAGCATCGGCACCGCAATCGTCACGCCCGCGCCCGCCGCCGCACGCCCCAGCGCCACCGCATCCTCGGCGGGCAGCAGCGCTGCCTCGGCCAGCCACGGCACGACGCCGATCGACCGCCAGCCGGTACGCGCGACGATCTCCGTCAGCCCGTCCGCGAACAGCGCGGGATCGCCGCGGAATTTGTTGACGATGAAGCCATGGATCATCGCCGCATCGTCCGCGTCGATCACCGCCCGCGTCCCGACCAACGACGCGATCACGCCGCCGCGGTCGATATCGCCGACCAACACCACCGGCACCCCGGCGGCACGGGCGAAACCCATGTTGGCGATGTCGTTGCGCCGCAGGTTGATCTCGGCCGGCGACCCCGCCCCCTCGACCACGACGATATCCGCCGCCGCCGCCAGCCGCCGATAGGCATCGAGCACCTCGCCGAGCAGATCGGGCTTGCGCCGCCAATAGTCGCCCGCCGCGAGCGTCCCGCGTGACCGGCCGGCGACGACGAGCTGCGAGGTGCGGTCGCTTTGCGGCTTGAGCAGCACCGGGTTCATGTCGACGTGCGGTGCGACGCGCGCGGCGATCGCCTGCAACGCCTGCGCGCGGCCGATCTCGCCGCCGTCGGCCGTCACCGCGGCGTTGTTCGACATATTCTGCGGCTTGAACGGGCGGACGACGAGGCCACGGTTGGCGAACGCGCGGCACAGGCCAGCGACGAGCACCGACTTGCCGACGTCCGACCCGGTCCCCTGCAGCATCACCGCGCCCATGCCAGCGCTCCGACGAGGATCCACAGCAACAGGCAGGCGATGCGATAGATGCGCAGCGCCCGCGCCAGATCGTCGGCGGCGGGCAGCGGCCCGGCGCCCAGCACCGCGCGCTGCGCCGGCTCGCCGTCATAGCATATTGCGCCGCCCAGCCGCCGCCCCAGCGCTCCCGCCATCGCCGCCTCCGGCCAGCCGCCGTTGGGCGAGGCATGGCGGCGCGCATCGCGCAGCATCGTGGCCCAGCCGCCGCCACCCGCCAGACAGACCAGCAGCCCGGAGAGCCGCGCCGGCAGCCAGTTGACCAGATCGTCCGCGCGCGCCGCCGCCCAGCCGAACCGGACCAGCCGCGGCGTGCGATGGCCGATCATCGAATCGGCGGTGTTGATCGCCTTGGCGGCGAACAGCCCCGGCAGGCCGGCGACGAGGAACCAGCAGGCGGGCGCGACGACGCCGTCGCAGAAACTCTCGGCAAGGCTCTCGATTGCCGCGACGGCGACGCCGCGCTCGTCGAGCGACTTGGTATCGCGGCCGACGATCATCGCCACCGCGCGCCGCGCCGCGGGCAGGTCGCCGTGTGCGAGCGGCCCCAGCACCGCCGCGACATGATCGTGGAGGCTGCGCTGCGCCAGCCCGGTGGTGCCGATCGCCACCACCGCGACCAGCCCCCAGCCCTGCCCCGCCAGCCGCTCGATCGCGCCGCCGGCCAGCGCCGCCAGCCCGACCAGCAGCGCCAGCAGCGCCACCCCGCCGAGCCGCTGCCGCACCGCGTCGCCGCGGTTCCAGCGCCGCTCGACCCCATCAATCAGCGCCCCCACCGCCACCACCGGATGCCGCCAGCGCCGCGGATAGCCGAACGCCGCCTCCGCAATCAGCATGGCAAACAGCGGCAGCGCATGGCTCACCGCGCGATCGGCAGGATGAAGCGCTGCCCGGCGGGGGTGACGCCGATCTCGACCTCCACCCCATAGGCTTGCGCGATCAGCGGCGCGGTCAGCACCGTCTCCGCCGGCCCAGCCGCGACGACGCGCCCGCCGCGCAACAATACCGCATCGTCGGCGATTCGCGCGGCAAGGTGCAGATCGTGCAGCACCAGCACCACGCCGCTGCCCGCCTCCGCGACGCCACGCAGCCGCGCGAGCACGTCGAGTTGATGCGCCGGATCGAGGCTGGCGAGCGGTTCGTCGGCGAGCAGCCAGTCGGGCTCGCCCGCCAGCACCCGCGCGAGCAAGGCCCGGCCACGCTCGCCGCCGGACAGCCGCTCGACGCCGCGCGTCGCGAAGCCGGTCATGTCGGTCGCCGCCAGCGCACGCGCCACCGCGGCGCGGTCGTCGTCGGTCTCGCCCCAGCGGCCGCGATGCGGCAGCCGCCCGAGACCGACGAGCGTCGCGACGTCGATATCCCAATGCACGTCCGCCGCCTGCGGCAGCAGACCGATCGCGCGCGCCCGCGCCCGCCGGTCGAGCGCCTGCACGTCGACCCCGTCGAGCGTCGCCGCGCCCTGGTCCGGCCGGCGCAGCGCGGCGAGACAGCTAAGCAACGTGCTCTTGCCCGCACCGTTCGCGCCGAGCAGCGCGGTCACCCGCCCGCGCCGGAAGGCGAAGCTGACGTCGTCGAGCACCCGGTTGCCGCCAAGCGTCAGGCCGATCCCCTCGGCCGCGAGTCCGGTCATGCGAGCCTCCGGCGCATCGCGATCAGCAGATAGAGGAAGAACGGCCCGCCCAACATCGACATCGCGATGCCGAGCCGCAGCTCGCTGACCGTCGGCACGATCCGCACCAGCGCGTCGGCCAGCGTCAGCAGCAGCGCGCCGCCCAGCGCCGAGGGCAGCAGGATCGCCGACGGCCGGTGTCCGGCGAACGGCCGCACCATATGCGGCACGATCAGCCCGACGAAGCCGATCTGTCCCGCCGTCGCCACCGAGGCGCCGACGGTCAGCGCCACTCCGGCGATCACCAGCCATTGCAGCCGCGCCGGATCGACCCCCATCGACCGTGCCGCCTGTTCGCCCAATGTGAGCGCATCGAGCGAGCGGCCGGTGGCGAACAGCAATGCCGCGCCGACCGCGACCAGCGGCGCGGCGACCTTGACGTCGTCCCAGCTCCGGTCGGTCAGCGCGCCGAGCAGCCACGTCACGATCTGCGACGAGACGAACGGCGTCGGCGCGAGGCTGATTGCCAAACTGGTCAGCGAGCCGAAGATGCTGGTGAGGATCATCCCCGCCAGCGTGAACAGGATCAGGCTCCCCGAGCGGCCGGCGATCAGCGCGAGCAACGCCATCGTCACCCCCGCGCCGACCAGCGCGAAGCCCGGCAACAGCCACATCTGCGCGGCATAGCCGAAATAGAGCGCCAGCACCGCGCCGAACGCCGCGCCGGTCGACACGCCGAACAGCCCCGGATCGGCGAGCGGATTGCGCAGATAGCCCTGCATCACCGCCCCCGACAGGCCGAGCGCCGCGCCGACGACCAGCGCCAGCACGGTGCGCGGCAGGCGCAGCTCGACGATGATGATCGAGCGCGGATCGGCGGCGGTCCACGCGTCCCACGGCACCCACACCTTGCCCGCCGCGACCGACAGCGCCGCGACGGCAAACAGCGCGACCAGCAGTCCGATATTGAGCCGCGTCATGCCCCGAATCCCCCGCGCACCTGCCGCAGCCGCGCCATCGCCGCGATGATCGTCGGCCCGCCGCAATTCATCAGCCGCGTCGGATAGGGCGCGACGGTGATCCGCCCCGCCAGCCGCCGCACCGCCGGATGCGACGTCATCCGGTCCTCGCCGACGTCGGCCGCGGCGGTCGACAGCAGCACGCGCGGCGGCCGCGCGACGAGATATTCGAGCGGCAGCACGTCCCATTTCTTGAGGCCATAGGTCGCGCTCATGTCGCGAAACCCGGCGCGGCGCAGCAGGTCGGCGGACAGCGTGCCGCTGCCCGGCACCAACCCGCCCGACTGCCAGATCAGCGCCGGCACCGGGGTCACCGCCGCCGGCCGCGCCGCCGCCGCGATCCGCGCCGCCAGCGCGACGCCGCGCTGCGGGTGGCCGACGACGCGCGCGATATCGCGCACCTGCTCCTCGCTCTCCGCGACCGTGTCCGGCACCGGATATTGGACGATACGGATCTTCATCCGGGTCAGCGCCGCGATCGTCGCGGGCGCGACATGCGGGCCGGTCAGCACCATATCGGGCGCCAGCGCCACCACCTCCTCCGCCGTGCCGGAGGTGGCGGCGAAGCGCATTGCCTGCGCCAGCGGGATCGAGGTCGCGCGTGGGTCTTGGGAATAATGGCTGATCCCGGCGATTTGCGCGGGCTTGGCGACGTGCATCAGCACCGCGTCGATACACGGATTGATCGAGACGATCCGCAGGGGCCGCGGCGGCGGGGCCGCCGACACCAGCGGCAGCGCGGCGATCGCGACGGCAAGCGGCCGGATCAATATTCGACGCCCTTCTGCGCCTTGAACCCGGCATTGTACGGATGCTTCACCTCACCGAATTCGGTGACTAGATCGGCGATCGCCAGCAGTTCGGGCCTGGCGTGGCGGCCGGTGATGCAGATATGCTTGGTCAGCGGCCGCTCCTTCAGGAACGCCACGATATCGTCGATCGGCAGCGTCCCGTCGCGCAGCACGATGTTGAGCTCGTCGAGGATGACGAAATCGATCTCGGGATCGAGGATCATCGCCTTCGACCGCTCCCACGCCGCCTGCGCCGCGGCGATGTCGCGCGCGCGGTCCTGCGTGTCCCAGGTGAAGCCCTCGCCCATCACCTCGAAGGTGGCGAGATCGGGATGCGCCTCGAAGAAATTGCGCTCGCCCGTCTCCCATTTGCCTTTGACATACTGAAGGATCGCGACCTTCAGGCCCCAGCCGATGCTGCGGATCGCCATCCCGAAAGCAGAGGAAGACTTGCCCTTGCCGTTGCCGGTGTGAACGATCAGCAGCCCGCGTTCGAGCGTGCGGCGCGCCTGCATCTTCTCGCGCGCCGCGGCGACCTTCGCCATGCGGGCGTTGTGGCGGGCATAGTCGTCGGTCATCAGCGATACTCCTCGAGGGCCGCGGCGAGGCGGGTGAGCGCCGCCGCGCCGCGCGGCAGGCCGATGCGCAACCGGTCGGTCCGGTCGGCGAAGGGGCGGGTCAGGATAGCATGATGCGCGAGCGTCCCGAACAGCCGCGCGGCATCGTTGCAGGCGACCAGCCGGAACAAGGGCGCGCTGCCGGCCAGCGCCAGCCCGGCCTCGTGCAGCACCGTGTCGAGCAGCGCGCCCGTCTCGACGATGCGGCTCGCCTGCGCACGCCGCCACGCGATATCGCGATAGGCGGCGGTGCCGATCGCGACCGCCGGCGACGACACCGGCCAGTCGCCGAGCATCGCACGCAGCCCGCCGGCGATTCGCGCGCCCGCCACCACGAAGCCGAGCCGCAAGCCGGGCAGGCCGTAGAATTTGCCGAACGAGCGCAACACGATCAGCCGGTCCGACGCGTGCGGGCACAGACCAGCCGCGGGATCAGCATAGGCCTCGTCGAGCACCAACGTCATCGGCGCAGCCAGCAAATCCACCGGGTCGGCGACGCGCCCGTCGGGATTGGCCGGGCTCGCCAGCACGAACAGGTCGTGGTCGCCCGGCCCCTCCGCCACCAGTTCCGCCTCCGGCCATGCCGCGCGATGGCCTGCATAGCCGGGATGGCGCACCGCCGGCGCGCGCGCGCCGATCAGCGGCGCGAGCAGCCGCATCGCCAGATCGGTCCCCGGCACCGCGACGACCTGCGCGGGGTCGGCGACGCCGAACGCCCGCGCCGCCGCCGCCTCCAGCGCCGCAATCTCCGCCGGCTCGGGCAGGCGATCGAGCCCCGCCAGCGTGTCGACCGGCCAAGACCACGGCGCGATGCCGGTCGACAGGTCGATCCAGTCCGCGCCGCCGAACGCCGCGCGCGCCGCCGCCACCCGCCCGCCATGGGCGCAAAAGGTGGCCCAGGGATGCGAGACAGGGGCGCGCGGGTCGATCATCAATAGGTCAGGCGGACGCCGCCGAAGGCGCCGCGCCCCGGCTGGCCATATTGCAGGATCGTCTGATAGCGCTGGTCGAACGCATTCTCGATCCGGCCATAGACCTCGACATGATCGACGATCGGGAAGGACGCGCGAACATCGGTGACGACATAGCCGTCGAGCCGCTGCGAGTTGGATGCGTTGTTGAAACTGTCCCCCACCGCGGTGACGGTCGCGCCGGTGGTCAGCCCGAACGGCCAGCGATAGTCGGCGTTGACCGACACGCTATTGTCCGGCCGTCGTGCCAGGTCGCGGCCGGCATCGGCGGTGCTGGTCGAGCGGTTCTTGGCGTCGAGATAGGTATAGGCGGCACTGACCGTCAGCGCCTCGACCGGGCGCAGCGTCAGCGCGAATTCCACGCCCTGCGCCCGCGCCCGCGCGACATTGTCATAGGTGCCGAACGGCCGGTCGGCGCAAATCCCCACGGACGTGTCGCAGGACACGAAATTGATAAGGTCGAATGAGGTGCGCCGGAAATAGGTCGCGCTCGCCTCGACGGCGCCGTCGAGCGCCTTCTGCGCCACGCCCGCGTCCCAGCCGCGCGAGCGTTCGGGGTTGAGCCGCGCATTCCCATATTCGCTCTGCAACTGATACAGGGTCGGCGCCTTGAACCCCTCGGAATAGCTCGCGCGGAACGCGGTCGCGCCATCGTTGGGCGAATAGACGCCGCTGGCCGAGACGGTCGTCGCTCCGCCGAAGATATTGTGGTCGTCGTGGCGCACGCCGCCGGTCGCGGTCAGCCCGGCGACCGGCGTCACCGCGAGCTGGCCGTAGACGCTGAAGATCCGCGCCCGCCCCCGGGTCGCCGGCCCGCCGTAGCTCGCCGTGGTGAAGCGCGACACCTCGCGCTCCGCGCCGAAGGTGGCGAACACCGCGGAACTCAGATCGGCGACGCCCTGATATTCGATCCGGTCGTTGCGCCCCTTGCCGGCGAACGTCTCGGTCGGCGTGCCGTCGGGATCGTAATTATGCCGGTCGGTATCGGTATGCGCATAGCCGAATCGGTTGCGGAACCGGCCGTCGAACAGTGCCGCATTGAGTCCGGCATAGGCCGTCCATTGCTCGCTCGTGCCATATTCGCGCGTATCGCCAAAGGCGAAGGTCGGCGGCGGAAAGCCGTCGATATCGGTACGGCCGTTGGAATAGAAACCGCGCACATCGACCGAGACGGTCGGCGCCAACGCGATGCCGAGGCTGCCGTTGGCGGCATAATTGCGATAACCGTCGCGCTCCGTGCCGGGCGCATAGGCCGAGATGCCCTCGGTGGTGTAATAACCGCCGCCCAGGCTCGCCGACACCGGCCCCATCTTGCCCGAGACGTTGGCGAAGCCCTGCCCGGTCTCGTGCCAGCCGCCCTCGACGCGCGCGTTGACCGCGACCTGCTCGGTCGGCTGACGGGTGATGAGGTTGACGACGCCGCCGATCGCCTGACTGCCCCACAGCACCGATTGCGCGCCGCGCAGCACCTCGATCCGCGCGATATTGCCGATCAGCAACCCGCCGAAGTCGAAGCCGCCGCCCGGCGACGAGGGATCGTTGAGCTTGATCCCGTCGATCAGCGCGACGGTCTGGTCGCTCTCCGCGCCGCGGATGTTGACCGAGGTCGCGGTGCCGACGCCGCCGTTGCGCGTCACGCTGACGCCCGGCGTCTGGCGCAGCAGATCGGCGACGACCACCGCCTGCCGCTGGGTGATCGTCGCGGTGTCGAGGACGGTCACCGCCTGGCCGACGGTGGACGCGGGTCGCGCCTCGCGATTGGCGGTGACGAGGATGTCGCTGCCGGCGTCGGCGACCTGCTCGAGGCCGCTGGTCGATTGCGCGGTCTGGGCGAAGGCAGGTGTCGCGGCCGCGATGCACGGCAGCAGGATGAGACAGGCGTAGTTCTTCACGATGGTTTCCCCCTCGTTGCAACAACGGGAGCACGCACCGCGATTTCGCCGGAACCGGTCTGTCCGCCGCGCAACGCCCCCAACATCGTCGTCTCGCGAGGAAATCCTCGATCGTGCCGGCACACCCCGTCCGGACGAAGGACAACCGCGACGGGCAGGTCTCCTGGCTCGCGGGTCGTCGCCCTGCCCGGCCTTCCCGGATCGGGATGATCCAGTGGCGCGCGGGGAGCAGGGCTCGCCGGTCACAGTTGCGGGGGCAGCCCCGGCTGACGAGCTGCAAGGCTCGCTTCCGGGTTCCCTTTTCATCCCATCTCTGGGAACCTGTCGCATCGGCGCCCCTAGAACCCCGCGGAGACGAAGGCAAGATGATCGCAGCCAAGACGCTGTTCCTGGGTGGTGCCCGCTCGGGCAAGAGCCGGCTGGCGCAGGCCGCCGCCGAGCGCTGCGCCGGCCCGCTCCACTATCTCGCCACGGCCGAGGCGTGGGACGGCGAGATGACCGACCGGATCGCCCGCCACCGCGCCGACCGCGACACGCGCTGGACGACCGTCGAATGCCCGCTCGCGCTGCCCGAGGCGGTCGCCGCAATCGAGGATGGCGCGATCCTGATCGACTGCCTGACGCTCTGGCTGACCAACGTGATGCTCGGCGAGCACGACGTCGCGGCGCGGTCGGACGCCCTGCTCGCCGCGCTCGCCGCGACCCCGCTGCCGCTGTTCGTCGTCAGCAATGAGGTCGGCCTTGGCATCGTCCCCGACCATCCGCTCGGCCGCGCCTTCCGCGACGCCGCCGGCCGGCTCAACCAGCAGATCGCCGCCGCGATGCGCGAGGTCTATTTCGTCGCCGCCGGCATGGTGCTGCCGTTGCAGCCGTTTCCGGGGAGGGACTGATCCGCCCCTGACCCGTTCGTGCTGAGCCTGTCGAAGCACGGTGAGACTCACCTGCCCTTCGACGAGCGCAGGGCGAACGGTCGCCCCCCTCTTTCACCCCACCAGCAACCGATATCCCACGCCCAGTTCGTTGGCGATCACGCTCCCGGTCGCGTTCGGCTCTTCCAGCTTCAGGCGCAGGTTGCGCACGACGATGCGCAGATATTCCACCCGCGGATCGTCGTCGCCGCCCCAAGCCGCCGCGAGGATTCGCTGGTGCGTCACCACCCGCCCGGGGTGGCGGGCGAGCACCGCGAGCACGTCATGCTCCTTGCGCGTCAGGTGGAACGCCTCGCCGCCGCGCCGGACGAGGCGCTGGTCGAGGTCGATCTCCAGCCCGTCGCGGCGGATCACGCTCGTCGCCGCGGCATCGATGCCGCGGTGGCGCAGCGCCGCGCGCAGCCGGGCGAGCAATTCCTCGCCGTCGAACGGCTTGGTGACATAATCCTCGGCGCCGAGATCGAGCGCCGCGACCTTCTGATCGGTCGCGTCGCGTGCCGAGACGACGAGGATCACCGCGTCGCCCGCCTTGCGGATCAGCGGCACCAGTTCGAGCCCGTCGCGATCGGGCAGGCCGAGGTCGAGCAGCACCGCGTCGGGAACCTCGGCGGCGACGGCGGCCAGCGCCTCGCGGCCGTTGATCGCCTCGACCACCGCATAGCCGGCGCGTTCGAGCGTGTTGCGCAGCAGCCGGCGGATCGGCTGTTCGTCGTCCACCACCAAGATCTTGGCCGCCATCAGTCGCCTTCCTCCACCATGTCGCGCACGATCAATGCCGCCGGAAAGGACAGGCTGAAGCGCGCGCCCGGCCGGTCCTGCCGGTTCGCGGCCTCGACGCCGAGACCCATCGCCGCGGCGAACGCCTTGACGATCGCCAGCCCCAGGCCGGTGCCGCCGATCGCGCGATCCGAACCGGCGAAGCGGCGGAAGGTGTCGAACACCTCCGCCTCGCGCCCCGGCGGCAGGCCCGGCCCCTCGTCCTCGACCGACAGCAGGATGACGCCGTAGCGATGGCGCGCCTCGACGCGGATCGGCGTGCCGGGATCGGCATAGCGGCCGGCATTGTCGAGCAGGTTGAGCAGGCAATGGTGGAGCAATTGCTGGTCGGCGCGGACCAGCGGCAGGTCGGGCGGCACGTCGAGCTGCACCGCATGTCCGTCCAGCGCACGGCGGGCGTCATGCGCCGCGCCGGCGACCGCATCGGCGAGATCGACCGCCTCCATGCGCAGCGTAAGCGCCCCCGCCTCGACCCGCGCCATGTCGAGCAGGTTGGCGACGAAGCGATGCAGCCGCGCCGCCTCGCCCTCGATCGTCGCGATCAGATCCGGGGTGGCGCCATGGTGCAGCTGCGCCGCCGCCGCGATCACCGCGGTCAGCGGCGTGCGCAGATCGTGGCTGACCGACGACAGCAGCGCGGTGCGCAACCGCTCGCGTTCGCGCATCGCGCCGAGGTCGCGCGTCTCGATCTCCAGCCGCAGCCGTTCGAGCGCCAAAGTCGCCTGTTCGATCAGGTTCAGGAACAGCGGGATCTGGTCGGGGCGCAGCGGATCGCCGCCCGCCTCGTTGGCGAGGCCGAGCACGCCGAGCGTCCGCTCGCCGGTCACCAGCGGCTGGAAGAACCATTGCGACGCGGCGAGCGTCGCCGAGCCGCGCCCGGCGGGCGTGCCGCCGTCATAGGCCCATTGCGCCGCCGCCATCTCCATCGTCTCGAGCCGATAGTCGCTGCCGTTCGCCGCCTGCACCGCAAGCCCCGCCCCCTCGGCGACGAGCATCACCGTGCGCAATCCGAACAATTGCCCGACCTCGTCGCAGATCGCCTGCGCCACCGCGACGGGATCGTTCAGCCGGGTGAGCTGGCGCAGGAAGCCGGCGAGCGCCGCATTGGTCCGCGCGCTCGCCGCGGCGATGTCCGCCTGCGCGCGCACCCGCGCCGTCAGATGGCTGGTCGCGATCGCGATGCCGAGCAGCACCAGCACCGACACGACGTTTTCGGGATTGCTGATCGTCAGCGTGCCGGTCGGCGGCAGGAAGAAGAAATTATAGGCGATGCTCGACGCGAGCCCGGCGAACAGCCCGGTCCACAGGCCGAACAGGCTCGCCGCCATCATCACCGGCAGCAGATAGAGCAAGGCGACGTTGCCGAGGTCGAGGATGTGGAACAGCGCGCTGGCGACGCCGGTCACCGCCGCGACCATCGCCCCCGTCCAGACGTAGCCGCTGCGGCTGCCCCAGCGATCGACCGGCGCCGCCCGGCGGCCGCGCACCGCGGCGGGCATCGGCAGCACGTGGATCGCGATGTCGGGCGTCTCGCGCACCAGCCGGTCGACGATCGAGCCGTGGCGCAGCTCGAACCAGCGCGAGCGCGTCGACTTGCCGACGATGAGCTGCGTCGCGCGCGCCTCGCCGACATAGGCCTTGAGCCCGGCGAGCACAGTCTGCGCCGGCACCGCCGCCGCCGCGCCGCCGAGCTGCGTCGCGAGCGTCATCACCTTGGCGACCTGGCGGTGCTCCGCCGCGGCGAACGCTTGCGTGCGCGGCGTCTCGACGAACACCGCGGTCCATGGCGCGTGCAACGCGTCGGCGAGCCGCTTGGCGGCGCGGACCAGCGATTCCACTCCCGCCGCCTCGCTGACCGCGACGACGACGCGCTCGCCGCCCGCCCAGGTGCCGCCGACACCGAGCGCGCGGACATGGTCGAGCATCTGCGCATCGACCGCCTGCGCGGCGCGGCGCAGCGCCAGCTCGCGCAACGCCGACAGATTGGTCTTGGAGAAGAAATGCGCGAGCGCCCGCGTCGCCTCCTGCGGCAGATAGACCTTGCCTGCCTTCAGCCGCTCGATCAGCTCGTCGGGCGGAATGTCGACGACCTCGATCTCGGCCAGTTCGAGGATGCGGTCGGGCACCGTCTCGCGCACCCGCACGCGGGTGAAGCCGGCGACGACGTCGTTGAGGCTCTCGACGTGCTGGATGTTGACCGTCGAATAGACGTCGATCCCCGCCGCGAGCAGCTCCTCGACGTCCTGATAGCGTTTGGCGTGGCGGCTGCCCGGCGCATTGCTGTGCGCAAGTTCGTCGACCAGCACCAGCCGCGGCGCCCGCGCCAGGATCGCGTCGATATCCATCTCGGCGAGGCCATGGCCCTCGTGCGTCACGATCCGCCGCGGCACGATCGTATAGCCGCGGGTCAGCGCCTCGGTCTCGCTGCGGCCGTGCGTCTCGACCACGCCGATGACGACGTCGACGCCCTCGCGCGCCCGCGCCGCACCCTCGGACAGCATCTCGTAGGTCTTGCCGACGCCGGGTGCGGCGCCGAGGAAGATCTTCAGCCGCCCGCGCCCCTCCTGCGCGGCGTGGCGCAGCAGGGCATCGGGATCGGGGCGGGCGGCGGCGTCGCTCAACGGCCTGCGTCGAGCGCCCGGTTGAGCGCGAGCACGTTGACGTGCGGATCGCCGAACGGCGAATCCTCCACCTGTCGCTCGACCAGCGCCCGTACTCGGGCAACCGGCAGGCCGCGAACGCGCGCGACGCGCGACGCCTGCGCCAGTGCGGCGGCGGGCGACAAATCGGGGTCGAGCCCCGAGCCGCTGGCAGTGACCAGATCGGCGGGCAGCGGCCCGGCGACGCCTTCGCCGCGGCGCTTCGCCACGTCGGGGGTGACGCGATCGACCAGCGCCTTGCTGGCGGGGCCGAGGTTCGAGCCCGACGAGGCGAGCCCGTCATAGCCCTTGCCCGCCGCCGAGGGCCGCGTCTGGAAATAGCGGTCGCTGACGAACGCCTGCCCGACCACGGTCGAGCCGATCACCCTGCCGCCGGCGGTGACGAGGCTGCCATTGGCCTGAGTGGGGAAAAGCGTCTGTCCGATACCGGTCATCGCAAGGGGATAGCCGATCCCGAGCAAGGCTGCGAACAGGATCGTCAGCACGAGCGCGGGACGAAGCGCGGAAGTGAAATCGGAAGTCATCGTCGGTCCTTTCGCCCCTCCCGCCCGCGGGAGGGGCAGATGTTGCGTCTTACGCCAGTCCCAGGCCGCCCACGGCGAGGTCGATCAGCTTGATCCCCGCGAAGGGGGCGAGCAGCCCGCCGAGCCCGTAGACCGCGAGGTTGCGCGCGAGCAGCGGCCCCGCTGCCATCGGCTTGTACGCCACGCCCTTCAGCGCCAGCGGGACGAGCAGCGGGATGATCAGCGCGTTGAAGATGATCGCGCTGAGGATCGCCGATTGCGGCGTCGCCAGCCCCATCACGTTGAGCACGCCGAGCCCGGGGTAGAGCGCGACGAACATCGCCGGGATGATCGCGAAATATTTGGCGACGTCGTTGGCGACCGAGAAGGTGGTCAGCGCGCCGCGCGTCATCAGCAACTGCTTGCCGAGCCCGACCACCTCGATCAGCTTGGTCGGATCGCTGTCGAGGTCGACCATGTTGCCCGCCTCGCGCGCCGCCTGCGTGCCGGTGTTCATCGCGACGCCGACATCGGCCTGCGCCAATGCGGGCGCGTCGTTGGTGCCGTCGCCGCACATCGCGACCAGCTTGCCGCCCTGCTGTTCCTTGCGGATCAGTGCGAGCTTGTCCTCCGGCGTCGCCTGCGCGAGGAAATCGTCCACCCCCGCCTCGGCGGCGATCGCCGCGGCGGTGAGCGGATTGTCGCCGGTGATCATCACCGTGCGGATGCCCATCGTGCGCAGCTCGCCGAAGCGTTCGCGGATGCCCGCCTTGACCACGTCCTTGAGGAAGATCGCGCCGAGCAGCCGCCCGTCCATCGCCACCGCGAGCGGGGTGCCGCCGGCGCGGGCGATCTCGTCGGTGGCGCGGCGCAGCTCGGTCGCCGCCGCGGTCTCGCCCGCGCCCGCATTGGCGCGCAGGATCGAATCGACCGCGCCCTTCTGTATCAGCGTCGCGCCGATCTGCACGCCCGAAATGCGCGTCTGTGCGGTGAACGGGATCACCTCGGCATCGTCGGGCAGACGCGCGGTGGCGACCCCGAAGCGCTCGCGCGCCAGCGTGACGATCGAGCGGCCCTCCGGCGTCTCGTCGGCGAGGCTGGCGAGCAGCGCCGCCTCGGCGAGCTCGCTCGGGCTGACCCCGGCGACAGCGCGGAACTCGCTCGCCTGACGATCGCCGATCGTGATCGTGCCGGTCTTGTCGAGCAGCAGCACGTCGACGTCGCCCGCCGCCTCCACCGCGCGGCCCGACTTGGCGAGCACGTTGAAGCGCACCAGCCGGTCCATGCCGGCGATGCCGATCGCCGACAGCAGCGCCGCGATCGTCGTCGGAATCAGCGTGATCAGCAGCGCGGCGAGGATCGACACCGGGATCGATCCGCCGGCATAGGCGGCGAAGCCCGGCACCGTGCCGACCGCGATCAGGAAGATGATCGTCAGCCCGACGAGCAGGATGGTCAGCGCGATCTCGTTCGGCGTCTTCTGCCGCTCGGCGCCCTCGACCAGCGCAATCATCCGGTCGAGGAAACCCTGTCCCGGATTGACCGTCACCCGCACCCGGATGCTGTCGGAGATGACGCGCGTACCCGCGGTCACCGCCGAACGGTCGCCGCCCGCCTCGCGGATCACCGGCGCGCTCTCGCCGGTGATCGCCGCCTCGTTGACCGAGGCGACGCCGGCGATCACCTCGCCGTCGCTGGGGATCAGGTCGCCGGTCTCGACCAGCACCACGTCGCCGATCGACAGCCGGCTGGCGGGCACCAGCTCCCAGGCGTCGGCGACGCCGATCAGCAGCTTGGCGCGCAATTCGGCCTTGGCGTCGCGCAGGCTGGCCGCCTGCGCCTTGCCGCGGCCTTCCGCCAGCGCCTCGGCGAAGGTGCCGAACAGCACCGTCAGCCACAGCCAGACGACGAGTTGCAGCTTGAAGCCGAGCGTCAGCCCGTCGCTGCCGACCGCGAGCAAGGCGGTGAGCAGCAGCGCGACGACGGCGGTGACGAACATCACCGGGTTGCGGACGAGCTGACGCGGGTCGAGCTTGCGGAACGCATCGCCGATCGCCGGCAGGATCAGGTCGGCGGTGAACAGGGATTTGCTGTGTGCGCGTGCCATGTGCGGCGCCTTCTAGGAGAGTTGACCGTGGATCATGGCGAGATGATCCGCGATGGGACCGAGCGCGAGGCCCGGCAGGAAGGTGAGGCCGCCGAGGATCAGCACGATGCCGACGAGCAGGCCGACCCACAGGCCGCCGGTGGTCGGAAACGAGCCGGCGCTTTCCGGCGTGTGCTTCTTGGCGGCGAGACTACCGGCGATGGCGAGCATCGGCACGATGATGAAGAACCGCCCCACCCACATCGCCAGCCCGAGCAGCCCGTTGTAATAGGGCGTGTTCGCGGTCAGCCCGGCGAAGGCGGAGCCATTGTTGCCGACCGCGCTGGTGAAGGCGTAGAGGATCTCGCTGAAGCCGTGCGGCCCCTTGTTGAGCGGCCCGGCCAGCCCCTGCGCCAGCACCGACGACAAGGCGGTGAGGCCGAGGATCATCAGCGGCAGCACCGCGATCGCCAGCACCGCGAGCTTGACCTCGCGGCTCTCGATCTTCTTGCCGACATATTCGGGGGTGCGCCCGACCATCAGCCCGGCGACGAACACCGCGAGGATCGCGAACAGCAGGAAGCCATAGATGCCGGCGCCGACGCCGCCGATCACGACCTCGCCCAATTGCATGTTGAACAGCGGCACCAGCCCGCCGAGTGCGGTGAAGCTGTCGTGCATCGCGTCGACCGCGCCGCACGAGGCGGCGGTGGTGACGACCGCGAACAGCGACGAGGCGGCGATGCCGAAGCGCACCTCCTTCCCCTCCATATTGCCGCCGCCGACGCCGAGGTGATGGAGCACGGGGTTGCCCGCGGCTTCCTGCCAATAGGTGACGGTGACGCCGGCGAGGAACAGGATCACCATCGCCGACAGGATCGCCCAGCCTTGCCGCGTGTTGCCGACCGCCTTGCCGAACGTCCAGGTCAGGCCGAAGCCGATCAGGAAGATCGACAGCATCTGCACCATGTTGGTCAGCGCGGTCGGATTCTCGAACGGATGCGCGCTGTTGGCGTTGTAGAAGCCGCCGCCGTTGGTGCCGAGCATCTTGATCGCCTCCTGGCTGGCGACCGGGCCGAGCAGCAGCGACTGTTTCGCGCCCTCCAGCGTGGTGACGTCGACGACGCCGGCGAGCGCCTGCGGCACGCCGCTGGCGATCAGGAACACGGTGTAGACGACGCAGAGCGGCAGCAGCAGGTAGAGCGTGACGCGCGTGCAATCGGCCCAGAAATTGCCGATCGCCTTCGCCTCGCGCCGCGCGAAGCCGCGGAACAACGCGAAGGCGAGCGCGATGCCGGTGGCCGCCGACAGGAAATTGTGGATGGTCAGCCCGAGCATCTGGCTGAGGTTCGACATCGTCGATTCGCCGCCATAGCTCTGCCAGTTGGTGTTGGTGGTGAAGCTGACCGCGGTGTTGAACGCGAGGTCGGGCGACAGGCCGGCGAGCCCCTGCGGATTGCCGGGCAGCACGCCCTGCAATCGCAGCACCGAATAGGTGAAGACCATCAGCGCGACGTTGAAGATCAGCATATGGACGGCGTAGCGGCGCCAGCCCTGTTCGGCGGTCGGGTCGATGCCGGCGAGCCTGTAGAAACCGGTCTCGACCGGGCCGAGCAGCGCGTGGAGCGGCGTGCGCCGCCCCTCGTACAGCGCGAACAGCCACATACCGACGGGCTTGGTCAGCGCCAGCAGGATGCCGACGAATGCGAGGATCAGGATCCATCCCTGCAAGGTCATGGGAATGCGCTCCTTTCTAGAAGCGTTCGGGACGGATGAGCACCGCCACGAGATAGATGAGCAGGCCGAGCGCGGTCAGCGCCGCCAGCCACAGGTCGAGCGTCATGGCGTGCGTCTCCGGTCAGGCGTTGTCACAGAGCCGGGCGTAGGCGAGCGTCGCCGCCACCAGCCCGATCAGGATCGCGATCCACAGCAAATCGTGCATGGCAGTGTCCTCAGAAGGCGGCGATGAGGCCGACGACGACCGCGCCGTCGGCGATGCTGCCGCGGCCGTCCTGACCGCGGCTGAAGCTCGGCTGCAGATAGGCGGCGTCGCGGTTGCCGATATCGGTGTCGACGTAGCTCACGCCGAGCGTCAGGCTGCGCCAATGCGCGTCGGCGCCGAGCGACCAGTCCCAATAATCGCCGGTCGGGGTGACGCTGGTCGCGTTGGGGCCGAGCCCGTCATTGCCCCAGCTATGGCCGACATGCGCGCGCGCGGTCAGCGGCGTGCCGGCGATCGCCAGCGCGCCGTCGCCGGCGAGGTAGAGATTGTCCTTCTTGTCGCCGCGATCGGTATAGACGCCCGCCGCCGCCTCGGCGCCGGTGCGGTACCAGCGGCCCAGCGCCTGCTGCCTGGGCGCATAGGCGACGCTGGCGATGAGCGTCGCCGGGCCAGCGGTGCCGGTCAGCTTCGCATAGGGTTCGGCGAAGTCGGTCTTGTCGGCGCCGCCGGGGTACATGTACCAGGTCAGCCCGACGTCGAGCGTCGCATTGGGCGCCAGCGCGTGCTTGTACCCGCCGATCAGGTCCAGCTCCATATTGGCGCCGCCGAATGTGCCCCAGCCGGCAAGATTCGACGCCCAGGTGCCGACATACAGCCCGCTCTCATGCGCGACGGTCAGCCCGCCCTGCACCGCCATATCCTTGTCGGACTGCGATACGCCGCGGAATCGATAGTCGGACACCAGCCCGACCGAGCCCGAGACGGTGACCGCCGGCGGCGGTGCGGTCTCGCTCGCGGCGGATTGGGCGAGGGCGGAAGCCGGCAGGCCGCACAGCAGTGCGGCGCCCCATAAACGATAGACGATCATCACGTTACCCTTTTGGTCGCGGCCGGGCCGTCATGATCGACGGCGGGGCGCGTCCCAGGCAGTGCGATTAGGCAGGCCGCGCGTAGCAAAGCGAGATCGCTTTCGGGCAATCGCATAGCATTCGCATATATTTGCCGCTTTCATCCGCTCCTGCCGGCGGGTCGTGGCGTAGCGAACGCAGCGACGCCTCCTTGCACGTCGCCGCCGCCATCAAGATGAACTCAGGATGACATCGCCGCACCGATCGGCGTCACCGAACAGTCACGGAGAATACTTCCGTCGCCGCTAGTGGCGCGGCTCATCACATAATCACTTTCAGGGGGACGTTCTTTGTCCGGTTCTTCTCATGCCCGCGCGTATCTGCTGACTGGCGCGGCGCTGCTGGCGCTGGCCGGTGCCACCCCGGCCTTCGCACAGGCCCAGGCCGACACCGCCGCCGCACCGGCGGTCGTCGCCGATCCCGATCCCGACACCGGCGGCAGCCAGTTGCAGGACATCGTGGTGACCGCGACGAAGCGCGAGACCAACCTGCAAAAGACGCCGATCTCGATGAACGTGCTGACCGCGACTTCGCTGGTCGATCGTCACGTCCAGAGCCTCTACGACCTCGCCGACGGCGCCGTGCCGTCGCTGCGCGTCGCCACCTTCGAAGCGCGCCAGAGCGCGCTGACGATCGGTATCCGCGGCATCGTGCCGCTCGACGCCAACCAGCCCGCACGCGAACAGGGTGTCGGCATCTATGTCGACGGCGTCTACCTTGGCCGCCAGCACGGCCTCAACGCCGCCTTGTTCGACATCGAGAGGATCGAAGTGCTCAAGGGCCCGCAGGGGACGTTGTTCGGCCGCAACACCGAGGGCGGCGCGCTCAGCCTCGTCACAAAAGGGCCGAGCGGCAAGTTCGACGGCAGCGCCACGGCTGGCATCGCCAATTACGGCGGCTATAACGGCGCGCTGCGTCTCGACCTGCCCGAGACCTACGGCGTCAGCCTGAAGCTCGACGGCGTCGTCCAATATCAGGGGCCGACGACTAAGAACCCGCTCGCCGGCCAGACCGGCTTCAACTATTTCGACCGACGCGGCTTCAAGGCGACCGCGCGGATCAAGCCCGTCGAGGGCATGACCGCCGACTTCAGCTACGACAACGGCTATGATGCCAACAGCCCGTTCTACAGTCAGTTGCTGAACTATAATCCCAATGGCTGCGTCGCCGGCACGCAAGCATCGCAGCCGAACTGCAAGCTTCCCGGCACGAACTACACCTCATTGACCGGCACGGTGAAGTCGCTGATTCCCGGCACCGTCATCAACGGCACCAGCCGCCAGAAGGTCGCCGATATCGGCGTGCCGCAGCAGCCGAGCATCGACAAGACGCACGGTTTCACCTCGAACATCCGCTGGAACGTCGCCCCCGAGATCGAGCTGCGCTCGATCACCGCGTGGCGCGGGGTCGATTCGACGCAATGGGACAATAGCGGCGGCGCGCACCGCGTACCGGTACTCAATTCCAGCAACGTCGTCATCAACGGCCAATTGCAGAACGGCACCTTGTTCAGCCGCTATTCGCTTGCCGACCTGCATCAGAACCAATTCAGCCAGGAATTCCAGGCGGTCGGCACCGTCGGGCAGCTCGACTATGTCGCCGGCCTCTATTATTTCAACGAGCACGTCAGCGACGACGCCGCGACGCCCAATTCGAACTTCTACAATGCGGCGACCGGCACGATCAGTATCGTCGATCCCTGCGCCACGATCACCACCGGCTTCACCGTCGTCAATGGTCTGCCGGTCGGTGGTACGACGTCACCGGCGGGCTCACAGCCCGGTTGCCGCTCGATCGATCGCGCCTCGGAAGTCTGGTCGAAAAGCTATGCCGGCTATGGCCAGGTGACGTGGAACGCGACCGACGCGGTGCATCTGACCGTCGGCGGGCGCTACACGCGCGACGAGAAGCAGGGCGTCCTGCACTTCTCGCGCAACATCAATTACGACACCAACACTGCGGCGGCGACGCGGAATGGCTATCAGCCGCTCGACCGGACCTGGAAGCGGTTCAACCCGATGGCGACCTTGGCCTTCGACGCGAGCGACAGCGTCCATCTCTACGCCAAATACGCCACCGGCTATCGCGCCGGCGGTGCCAGCTCGCGCACAGCGAATTATCTGCCGTTCAACCCTGAGGACGTGAAATCCTACGAAATCGGCATGAAGTCCGACTTCTGGGAACACCGCGCGCGGCTCAACCTCGCCGGCTACATCATGGATCGGAAGAACAGCCAAGTCGACATCAGCTCGATCCAGCCGACCGCGACGGGCAATTTCAACAATCTCGTGACGATCAACGCCCCCGGCATCACCAAGATCCGCGGCATCGAGGCGGACCTGACCGTACAGCCGGTTGATCACCTCACGCTCACCGCCGGCTACGCCTATACCTATACCAAGATTCCGCCGGTGTTGATCACGTCGACCAACGTCTATCAGAACTTCTACATCGTCTTCACGCCGCGCAACGCCGCGAATGGCGCGATCGATTACACGATCCCGCTCAACGATCTGGACCTGAAGTTCCACATCGACGGCAACTACGCACAGTCGACGCAGGCGTTCGACCAGTTCGCGACCCACAACGATGCCTCGTTCATCGTCAACAGCCGCGTCGCCTTGTCGAACATCAACCTCGGCACCAACCAGCTGACGATCTCGGCCTGGGTGCGGAACCTGTTCGACAAGCAGTACATCTTCCGTCGCGACCCGTCCAACAGCCTCCCCGCCGCGCCGACGACGCCGGGAGCAACGACGGGCAACATCAACGGCGTGTTGGGCGATTACGGCAATTTCAACGCGCCGCGCACCTACGGCCTCGAAGCGTCGGTCAAGTTCTGATCGGCTGATCCCAAGGGAAAGGCGAGCCCGAGCACCAGCCCGGGCTCGCCATCCTCCAGCAGCAGGTCGCCGCTGTGCAGTCGCATGATCGCGGCGATCAGCGGCAATCCCAAACCATGGCCGGGCCGATTGCGGCTCGCCTCCAGCCGCCCGAAGCGGCGCAACGCCAGCGCACGCTGGTCCGCCGCTATGCCTGGCCCATCATCGCCGATCGTGACCGTGGCATGGTCGCCGGAAACCGCCGTACCGAGCGTGATCCGCGTTCCCGCCGGCGTATGCCGCAGCGCATTCTCGACACCGTTGAGCAGCGCCTGTTCGATCAGCCGCGGGTCTCCGGTGATCGGCACCGGCCCGCCCGCGATGACCACCAGATCACGGCCACCGTCCTCCGCGACCGGTGCCATCGCCTCGCCGATGTCCGCGACCAATGCGGCCAGATCGACGCGGGTGAAGCCCGCCGTGCGCCGCCCGCTCTCGATTTCGGCGATCCGCAGCATCGCCCCGACCATCGCAAGGATCGCATCGCATTCGCCGATCGCCTGTTCGACCTCGTCGCGCGTCCGGCCGTCCGCCCGCGCCGCGGTCGTCGCCAGCCGGCTGCGCAACCGGGCGAGCGGCGTGCGCAGGTCGTGCGCGACGTCGTTGGAGACGTTGCGCAGCCCCTCCATCAGCTCGGCGATCCGGTCGAGCATGCGGTTGAAGGCATGCGCCTGGCGGTCGAACTCGTCGGCGGATCCGGTCACCGCGATGCGCTGCTGCATGTCGCCGGCGATGATCGCCTCCACCGTCCGCCGCGTCTCCGCAAAGCGCCGCGCGATCGTCCGTCCGAACGCGACGAGCCCGCCGAGCACGATGACCACGATCAGCGCATAGCCGAGCAGGTAGATGTAACGCCGAGCGCCGCGATAGCCGTCGAACGGCTCGGTCTCGGCGATCGTGGTCAGCGTCAGCCCATCGCCGACCGGCCGGGTGAACGCCCGCCCCGCCGATAGCCCCTGGATACGGTCGCGCCGCCGCACGTCGGCATAGCCCGGTGCGAACCGCCGCGTCAGCGTGACGTTGCCCCCGAGCCGCCGGCCGGCGGCGTCGGTGAGCTGGAAACCGATGTCGCCGGTGTCGCGCCGCCGGGCGAGGGCGGCGATCCGCGCCAGCAGCCGCGGTGCGGTGGCGCGGCGGCCGTCGGCGGCGACCAAAGCGCTGACGTTCTCGATCCGCCGGTCGACCAGCCGGTCGATCGTCCCCAAGGTCAGGCGATAGGTCGCCAGCCCGGTGCCCGCCGTCGCGACGAGGAACGCCGCCAGGAAGCCGATGGTCAGCGCACGCAGGCTGGGCTTCATCCGCGCATCATATAGCCGATGCCGCGCAGCGTCTGGATCGGATCGTCGCCGCCGCCCTCGGTCAGCTTGCGACGCAGCCGGCGGATGTGGACGTCGACGATATTGGTGTCGGGGATGAAGTCATAGCCCCATACCCGCTCGATCAGCATCGCCCGGGTCAGCACCGCATCGGCGTTGCGGACCAGTTCGACGAGCAGCTTGAGCTCCAGCTTGGCGAGGTCGATCGGCCTGCCGCCCCGCCAGGCGCGGAAGCTGGTCGGGCTGACGACGATATCGCCGGCCTGCAACGTGTCGGCGCTCGACGTCGTCCAGCCACGCCCGCGCAGGATCGCGGTCAATCGCGCATGCAATTCCATCGCCGCGACCGGTTTGACGACATAATCGTCGGCACCCGCCTCCAGCCCCTCGACCTTGTCCTGCGAGCCGGACAGCGCGGTCAGCATGATGACCGGCAACGTCATCCCCCCCGCCCGCAAGGTCTGGAGCACCGACATGCCGTCGAGCCGCGGCATCATCCGGTCGAGGATCACCGCATCGAACGCCGCCTCGTTCATCACCGTCAGCGCCTGCCGACCGTCGCTGGCGATCGCGGTGGCGTGGCCGATCGCGCGCAATTCCTCGGCCAGCGCCTCGGCGTAGGCGGCATCGTCCTCGACCAGGAGAAGGTTGAGAGTCATCGCGGCGGATAAACGCGGTTTCGACGGCGCGTCGTCAAGCCTTTTCATCGCCGGATCGGTGTCGACCGCACCGCCGCGCAGCCCCCGAACGATCTGGATTCGGGCGTCGCGCGGCGATAAGGCGATGATCGGGGCCGGAACAGGGAGGCGGACGATCGACGACCTGCCGTTTCCCGCCAGCGAGCTTCCCGGCGAATGGGCGATGCTCGAGGCCGCGCGCCATGCGGTCGTGATCACCGGCCCGGCGATTGACCCGCCCGGCCCGATCATCCGCTACGTCAATCCGGCGATGCAGGCGATGACCGGCTACACGCGCGACGAGCTGGTCGGCGCGACGCCGCGCATGCTGCAGGGCCCCGGCACCGACCGGGACCTGCTCGCGCGGATGCGCACGGCGCTGGCCGCGGGCGAGGGGTTTCACGGCGAGGGCATCAACTACCGCAAGGACGGCAGCGCCTATCTGGTCGACTGGACGATCGACCCGGTGCGCGACGACGCCGGCACGATCACCGCCTGGCTGTCTTTGCAGCGCGATATCACCGCCCGGCGCGAGGATGCGATGCGCGCCGCGGAACGCGAGGCGCGGCTGGGGGCGATCTTCGCCGATGCCGCGGTGGGCCTGTCGGTCATCGATGCCGAGGGGCGATTCCTGCGCGTCAACCAGGAGCTGTGCCGGATCCTCGCGCGTAGCGAGGATGTCCTGCTGCGCAGCACCGTCGCCGACGTCACGTTCGCCGACGACTTTCCGGCGTCGGTCCGTGCGCTCGCCAAGGCGGTGACCGATCGCCAGCCGGCGGTGCTCGACAAGCGGTACCGCCGGCCCGACGGCACGCTGATCTGGGCGAACAGCACGGTGACGCCGATGGCGGACGTGCGTGGCCAGCCGGGCCATCTGCTCGTGGTCACCGTCGACCTGACCGCGCGGATGGAGATCGAGCGGGCGTTGCAGGAGAGCGAGACGCGCTTCCGCCAGTTCGGGGATGCGTCGTCGAATGCCTTATGGGTGCGGGAAGCCGGAGGGTTGCGGCTGGAATATGCCAATCCGGCATTCGCGCGCCTCTATGGGCTGGACGCGGACGCGGTGGATGTGGCGCAATGGGCGCAGCTCATTGTCGCCGAGGATCGCGCGCCCGCGGTCGCGGCGATCCGCAGCGCCTGCGCGGGGGAGCATCGGACCAGCACGTTCCGCATCCGCCGCCCGGGGGACGGCGAGACGCGCTGGGTGCACGACACCGTCTTCGCGCTGCGCAACGGGGGCGCGGTCGAACGGATCGGGGGGATCAGCGTCGACGTGACCGAGGTCGTCGCCAATTCCGAGCGGCTGGAGGTGCTGGTCGCCGAATTGCAGCACCGTACCCGCAACCTTATCAACCTGGTCCGTTCGATCGCCGACCGGACGGTGCGGTCGAGCAGCGATCTGGCCGGCTTCCGCGACCGCTTCGTCGATCGGCTCGCGGCGCTCGCCCGCGTGCAGGGGCTGCTGTCGCGCCTGCAGGACGTCGATCGGGTCAGTTTCGACGAGCTGGTGCACAGCGAGATGTCGGCGATGGCCGGGGTGTCGGAGCGGATCGTGCTCGACGGGCCGGCGGGTATCCGGCTGCGCTCGTCGGCGGTGCAGATGCTGGCGATGGCGCTGCACGAACTGGCGACCAACGCGCTCAAATATGGCGCGCTCGGCCAGCCGCAGGCGCGGCTGACGGTGCGCTGGTCGCTGACCCCCGCCGCCGACGGGGCGTCGCCGCGGCTGCGCATCGCGTGGCGCGAATCGCAGGTGGAGATGCCGCAGGGTGACGCGCCGCGCGGCACCGGCCAGGGGCGCGAGCTGATCGAGCGCGCGCTGCCCTATCAGCTCGATGCCGAGACGCACTTCTCGCTCGGACCCGATGGCCTGCATTGCACGATCGAGCTGCCGGTGTCGGAGACCAACGGCTGCGCGTAATCATCACAAACTTCTCGCTAACGCAGCCATCAGGAGCCAAGCGGAACAACGACTTGCGGTATTTCGCTGGCAATCCTCATCGCCCCGGCATAGGATGAGAATGCTTCGCAATAGCTGCATCAAGGTAGGCAAAATGCGCTCGGGGACGTCATCCATGTCGAACGGACCGGCTTCCAGTCCGCCACGCCACCCCTATTACCGTTCCGGAGACTTCGCCATGACGCTCGCCCCCACCGCCGCCTCCCCCGCCCGGCTCGGCGGCGGCGCCGGCTGGGCGAAGCGGCTGAAGGCGCTGACCCACGATACGCACGAGCGGCTCGACACCACGGTGGCGGGCGCGTCCTCCTTCGCCTCGCGCGACGGCTATGTGCGGTTCGCCCGCATGCAGTTCCTGTTCCACCGCGACATCGACGCGCTCTACGCCGACGCCGATCTGCAGACGCTGTTTCCCGGCCTCGGCGAGCGGCGGCAATTGCCGCTGTTGCAGCAGGACCTCGCCGATCTCACCGCCGCGGTGCCGCAGCTCGACACCGCCCCGGCGTTCGTGCCCGGCGCGGCGATCGACCTGCCGACCGCGCTCGGCTGGCTCTACGTCGCGGAGGGGTCGCGGATGGGGGCGACATTGCTGCGCAAGGATGCCGCCAGGCTCGGCCTGTCCGACGATTTCGGTGCGCGCCACCTCGCGCCGGCTCCCGAGGGGCCGGCGGCCTATTGGCGCATCTTCACCGCCGCGCTCGACGGTATCGCGCTCGACACCGCCGCGGAGGACCGGGTGATCGCCGGCGCCGAGGCCGCCTTTGCCCGGGTGCAGGCCTATGCCGACGATACCCTCCGCTGACGGCACGCCGCTGGCGCCCGGCGCGATCGCGCGCGGCCGGGTCAGCCGGGCCTTGTGGATGACGCTCGGCTGGATGCTGGTCGGCATCGGCTTCGTCGGGCTGTTCGTGCCGTTGCTGCCGACCACCGACTTCCTGATCCTCGCCTTGCCCTGTTTCGCGCGCTCGTCGGTGCGGCTGGAACAATGGCTGCTCGATCATCCCCGCGTCGGCCCGCCGCTGCGCGCGTGGCGGACGCAGCGCGCGATCCCGCGCCACGCCAAGATCGCCGCCTGCGTCGGGATCACGATCGGCTTCGTCTCCTTCTGCGCGCTCGTCCGCCCCGGCGCGCTGCCCGCGATAGCGGTCGCCGCGGTGCTGCTCGCCTGCGCGGCGTGGATCGCCAGCCGGCCGGCGCCCGGGGCAGATGGCCCGCATCACACGATAGATTAAGCCAAATTCTCGATTAACCATCTTCGATTCGTGGTAGGTCTTCCGCTAGGGAGACAGATATGACGCACCGGGTGGGGACCATCGGCACTGCCATCGTCGCGATCGTCACGGCCGTGCCGGCCGCGGCGCAGGATCAGCGCGCGCGCGGCGACGACGCCACGCGGCAGGCGATCCGCTACGACATCAGCGGCCCGGTGTCGCCGTCGAGCGGCACCGCGACGGTCTCGGCGAGCAGCGTGCCGCAGGCGATGGAGCGGCTGACCGACGAGGACGCGCGTGCCGATGTCTCGCTCGGCTCGATCTATGCCGAGGGCAAGTTCGGCACCGCGTCCAAGACGACGATCTGGAGTTCGGCGCTCGGCGCGCGGGTACGCATGGGCGACTGGACGCTCTCCGCCTCACTGCCGTGGATGCGGATCCGCAGCCGCTCGACGATCTTCACCGGCATCGATTCGACGCCGATCCTGGTCGCGACCGACACCGCCGCGACCAAGCGGACCTTCGACGGCTTCGGCGACCTGACGCTGGGCGCCGCCTATACGATCGTCTCCGCCAATACGCCGCTGGAGGTGCAATTGTCCGGCCGCGCCAAGATCAACACCGCGACGGACAGCAGCGGCCTGTCGAGCGGCAAGAACGATTATGCCGGCGGCGTCGACGTCTCCTATCCGATCGGCAAGCTCACCCCGTTCGGCTCGGTCAGCTATCGCTTCCTCGGCGACACCGCGCGCTACGACCTGCGCGACGGGCCGGCGGCCTCGGCCGGCGCTTCCTATGCGCTCGGCACCGACAGCTTCCTGCTCGCCTCCTACCATTATTCGCGCGCGGCGACGCGGCTGGTCGCGGATGCGCACGAATTGTTCGCCGGCGCCTCGACCCGGCTCGGCGGCACGCCGCTGCGGCTCACCGGCTTCGCCACCGCCGGCCTGTCGCGCGGCGCCGCCGCGGCCTCGGCCGGGCTGTCGCTGTCGCTCGGCCTCCAGAAGCGCAATGCCCGCTGAGCTGAACGATGCCGAGCTGGGCGATGCGGTGACGCGGGTCTATGCGATCGGCGACGTGCACGGCCGCTACGACCTGTTCCGGCGGCTGATGAACATCATCGAGCGCGACCAGGCGAGCCGGCTGGCGGCGCCGACGCGGCTGATCCTGCTCGGCGACATCGTCGATCGCGGCCCCGATTCCGCCAAGATGGTGAAGGGCTGCATGAACCTCACCGCCTCGACCGATCGCTTCATGGTGCTCAAGGGCAATCACGAGGAGATGATGGTCGATGCGCTGCGCGGCAGCCTCTACGCCTATCGCCAGTGGCTGAAGTTCGGCGGCCGCGAGACGTTGCTGAGCTGGGGCGTCGACGAGGCGCTGCTGGACGGGCCGGCAACGATGGACAAGTTGCGCCACGCCGCCGCGATCGTCGGCGAGGAGGCGATCCAGTGGCTGGCGCGCCTGCCCCTCTATCATCGCCACGGCGACTATCTGTTCGTCCATGCCGGCATCCGCCCCGGCGTCGCGCTGCGCCGCCAGCGTGCCGAGGACCTGCTGTGGATCACCGACGATTTCCTCGACTCCGAAGCGTCGCACGGCATGATCGTCGTCCACGGCCACACCATTTCCGAACATCGCCCAGTGGTGCGCAACAACCGGATCGGCATCGATACCGGCGCCTATCGCACCAACCAGCTCACCGCGATCGGCATCGAGGGCGGCGAGCGCTGGATGCTGCACACCACCTTGCTGCCCGAATTGATGCTGACCGAGGACGACGCGACGTCCGACGACGATTCCATGGTCCGGAACGGCTGATGTCCCCGCCCGGCTTCAACGACAAACGGCTCGACGCCAATCTCGCCTCGATCCTCGGCCTGCCCGACGCGCCGGCCGCCGCGCCGCCGCCGCCGCCCGAGGAGCCGGCCGGCGCGGTACCGACGCTGCACCGGGTCAAGACGTCGCGGCGCGCCTCGGCGACGGTCGCCGCGTCGCTCGGCATCGCGCTGGTCGCCGGGGTCGGGCTGTTCGTCGGACGGTCGGTGACGATCACGTCCGCGACGCCGCCGCACCGGGTGATCGAGGTGCCCGGCGCGCCGGCGCCGGCCGCGTCGGCGACCGTCACCGCGACGACCGCCGCGGCCCAGTCCCAGTTTCGTCCGATCCGCCGCCGTCGCCGGGCGTTCGCGGCGGTTCCGTCGCCGGAGCTGCCGACCTCCCCGCCGGGCACGACGCCGAGCACGCCATTGCT
The DNA here is from genome assembly GCF_005503285.1 of Sphingomonas sp. 2SG. Lineage (NCBI taxonomy): Bacteria > Pseudomonadati > Pseudomonadota > Alphaproteobacteria > Sphingomonadales > Sphingomonadaceae > Sphingomonas > Sphingomonas sp. 2SG. The sequence continues at coordinate 31 of NZ_SCMZ01000050.1, read as the reverse complement.
CGCCGAGGCGCTGGCGGCAACCGTGCGCGAC
>NZ_SCMZ01000004.1:0-144868 GCF_005503285.1 Sphingomonas sp. 2SG | reverse complement strand
ATTCGCCTAACCCCTTGAGCAGCACAGACAGGGTACGCATGGCCGACGCGATCATCTCCTACGAACCCGCCACCGGTGCCGAGCTGTGGAGCGGCGCGATCGGCGACGCCGATGCCGAGGTCGGCGCCGCCCGCGCCGGCTGGGCGCGCTGGGCCGCGCAGCCGCTCACCGTCCGCATCGAGACGATGCGCCGCTTCGGCAACGTCGTCCGCCAGCGCCACGAAGCCTTCGCCGACCTGCTCGCGCGCGAGACCGGCAAGCCGCTGTGGGAGGCGCGCACCGAGATCGACAGCGTCATCGCCAAGGTCGACATCTCGGTCAGCGCCTATGCCGAACGCACCGCACAGCGCCGGCTCGAATCGCCGATGGGCAGCCGCATGGCGCTGCGCCACAAGCCGCATGGCGTGCTCGCGGTGCTCGGTCCGTACAATTTCCCCGTGCACCTGCCCAACGGCCATATCGTCCCGGCGCTGCTCGCCGGCAATGCGGTGGTCTTCAAGCCGTCGGAAAAGACCCCCGCGAGCGGCGCCTTCCTCGTCGATTGCTATCGCGCCGCCGGCGTGCCCGAAGCCTGCGTCCGCCTGCTGATCGGCGGCCCGGCGGAGGGCAAGGCGCTCGCCGACCACGACGATATCGATGGCCTGCTGTTCACCGGCTCGGCGCGCACCGGCCTCGCGCTCAACCGCGCCTTCGCCGCCAAGCCCGAGAAGATCCTCGCGCTGGAGATGGGCGGCAACAATCCGATCATCGTCTGGGACACGCCGGACCTGCATTCGGCCGCGGTGCTCGTCATCCAGTCCGCCTTCACCACCGCCGGCCAGCGCTGCACCGCCGCGCGCCGCCTGATCGTCGAGGATCGTCTCTACGAGCCGCTGATCGACGCGATCTGCGCGATGGTCGGCCGGCTGATCGTCGGCAGCCCGCACGACGATCCGCAGCCGTTCATGGGGCCGGTGATCGACAATGACGTCGCCGACCAGTTGAGCGAGAGCTTCCTAGCGCTGCTAATGCGCGGCGGCCGCCCGATCCGCCATCTCGAACGCACCGTGGCCGACCGTCCCTTCCTCACCCCGGCGCTGATCGACATGACCGCGGCCACCGAACATCCGGACATCGAGCTGTTCGGCCCGATCCTGCAAGTCTATCGCGCCGCCGATTTCGACGCGGCGATCGCGCTCGCCAACACCACCCGCTACGGCCTGTCGGCGGCGCTGGTCAGCCAGACCCCGGCGCTCTACGACCGCTTCTGGGCCGGCATCCGCGCCGGCATCGTCAATTGGAACCGCCCGACCAACGGCGCCTCGTCGTCGGCCCCGTTCGGCGGCATCGGCTGGAGCGGCAACCACCGCCCCAGCGCCTATTACGCCGCCGATTATTGCGCCTATCCGGTGGTCAGCAACGAAGCCGAAGCCGCCCGCGCCAACATCGGCATCGGCCTGCGCGACGCCTGACGCGGCACGGAAGAGAAAAGCGGGAACACGGAGGCAAGCATTGAGGCGCGAGCCGCCTACCCAGAAAGCTTCGTCACCCCGGACTCGTTCCGGGGTCCACGCCGCGGCGAGGAGAAAGGCTGGAGGCGAGGTCGCTCCCCTGCGGCCCGGTGGACCCCGGAACGAGTCCGGGGCGACGGCGTGGGCGCGGACGGATCAACTCATGACATTTCGCGCGAAGACCGCAAAGCGCGCGCTCCTCGCCCGTGCCGCAGCGCGTAATCCCGATGGCAACGCAACGGTGATCAGCTATTTCTGATCCAGCGGGCAACGCGCACGTGCCGCACTCCTCTACATAACCCGCATGCCCCTCACCGCCCTCGGTCCGCGCATCTGCATCATGGGTCCATCGAACAGCGGCAAGTCGACGCTCGCGCAGGCGATCGGTCAAGCCTGCGACCTGCCGGTCGTCCATCTCGACCAGCTTCACCATCTCCCCGGCACCGACTGGCAACCCCGCCCGGTCGCCGCGTTCGTCGCGCTGCATGACGCTGCGATCCTCGGCGAGCGCTGGGTGATCGAGGGTAATTATTCGCGTTGCCTGCCGCAGCGGCTGTCACGCGCGACCGGCGTCATCCTGCTCGACGTGCCGACCGTGACCAGCCTGCGCCGCTACGTCGCCCGCTGCTGGTTCGACCGCCACCGGATCGGCGCACTAGAGGGCGGCCGCGACAGCGTCAAATGGGCGATGCTGCGCCACATCGCGATCACCACCCGCGCCAACCGCCGCCGCTACGATGCCTTGGCCGAGACGATCGACCTGCCCGTCATTCGCCTTGCGACGCCGCGAGCGATCACCGCCTTCTACCGCGCCGCCGGCCTCACCCGACCGCGACGCGCCGCGCCTCGGGCAAAGTCACCGCCGGCAGGCATCTGAACCCCGGCCGCGCGAGCAGATAGCCCTGGATGTAGCGGATGCCGAGCCCGGCCAGCGTCTCATATTCCGCGGCCGTCTCGATCCCCTCGGCGATCACCGCGATGCGGAGCGACTCGGCGATGCGCACCACGCCCTCGACGATCATCCGTCGCGGCAGGCTTTGTTCGATGCCGCGGATCAGATCCATGTCGAGCTTGATATAGTCGGTCTGGAACTTGGCGAGCAGCCCGAGCCCGGCATGACCCGCGCCGAAATCGTCGATCGCGGTGCCGAAGCCCATCGCAGTATAGGATTCGACGATCGTCTTGACGTGCGCGGTGTCGGTCATCTCCTCGTTCTCGGTGAATTCGAAGATCAGCCGGTCGGTCGGAAAGCCGGTCGCATGCGCGGTCTTCAGCGTCAGCTGGATACAGGCGAGCGGCGAATAGACCGCATTGGGCAGGAAGTTGATCGACAACCGCGCATCGCCGTCGAGGATCCCCGCCGCCACCGCGCCCTCGATCGCCGCGACCCGGCATTGCTGGTCGAAGGCGTAGCGATTCTCCGGCGTCACCTGCGCCAGCACGCTCGCCGCCCCGGCGCCATCCGCGCCGCGCACCAGCGCTTCATAGGCGAAGGGCTGCCCGGTAGTGACGTCGACGATCGGCTGGAACGCCATCGCGATGGCGAAATCATGCTCCTCGCCGCGGCATCCCTGACATCCGGCTGGCTTGACCTGTATCATGCTGCCTTGCCTATCGACACGGGTGCTAAGGCTTCGTGAACATGGGGTTATCCTTCGCACTCATGCGTGGTCACGATGCCGTCCGCCACCACGCCGCCGCCATCGCTATCGGGCGGGTTGACGGTAGAATTCCTTGCCGCGGCGGACCATTGTGATGGAGGGACCGTCCTCGTCGATACCGACGTCGACGCGATCGTGCGTATTGCCGTTGAAAAGGCGAAGCGTCGTCGCGCCGGTCGGCTCGGCGATGAACATGGCATGCTGTTTGTGCTTGTCGTCGAGCGTCAGCAGGACGTTGGAATAGCCGTGATCGGCCGTGACGTAACCGCTGCGCTCGACGCCCTCGGCATCGAACAGCAGCATCCCCGACATCGTATCCTGCGGTCGGCCACCGCGGGTCAGCGTTTTGCCGTCGATCGTCGCGTTGGGCAGCGGCGCAGCGAGCTTGACGCGCGTGACGCCGGCGTGGTCGACCACGTCGAGTTGGCGCACCCGCAGCACGTCGACTATTTTCGGCGCCGCTGCCGGCGCCGCACTGGCCCGGTTGCTCACAACGCCCAGAAACGTCAACCCGCAACAGGCCACTGCCAGAACGACCGCGATGGACGCGATCCGCAACCGCCGCTCGAGGCGCGCAATACGTTCGACTAGATCGGCTTCGGCAGCAGACATCGTGATACTCCCTGTTGATCACCCGGACGTATACCTGTCCGTTTTGGACTGGCAACGAGTTGCTCCTTTTCGCGGCCATCATCACTCGCTCTCCGACCATAGCCACAAGCTCCCCTAACCCCCGCCAAAGCAACGCTGGCTTGTCCGTCCGTCCGCCCCGGCCCATCTGGCGGATATGGCTACGCTTCTCGATCCCAACGCCCGCGGGCGCGTCATATTGGTCGGTGCCGGTCCGGGCGATCCTGGCCTGCTCACCGTCCGCGCGGTCGAGGCGCTGCGCAGTGCCGATATCGTCGTCCACGACGGCCTGATCGATCCGCGCGTGCTCGATATCGCGCCGCCGCAGGCGCAGCGCATCTCCGTTGCGAAAAGCCGCGCGCGCCACACGCTGCCGCAGGAGGCGATCAACGCCCTCATCGTCGCCCACGTCAAGACCGGTGCGATCGTCGTCCGGCTCAAGGGCGGCGATCCCTTCATCTTCGGCCGCGGCGGCGAGGAGGTCGAGGCGGTGCGCGCCGCCGGCCTCAAGGTCGAGGTCATCCCCGGCGTCTCGGCGGCGCTCGGCTGCGCGGCGGAGGCGATGCTGCCGCTCACCCATCGCGACCACAGCAGCGCGGTCAGCTTCGTCGCCGGCCAGTGCAAGGGGCTGAGCGATCAGGATTGGTCGGGTCTCGCCGGTCAGGGTCGCACGCTGGTGATCTACATGGGCGTCGCCACCGCCAGCGACATCGCCGACAAATTGATGGCCGATGGCGTCGCCCCCGACATGCCCGTCGCAGTGCTCGAACGCGGCACGCTGGCGGGCAGCCGCGCGATCCGCACCCTCCTCGCCGATCTCGGCGCGATGGTGACGCGCGAGGCGGTGCAGAGCCCGGCGATCATCGTCGTCGGCGAGGTCGTCGAACTCTCGGACGCCGAGGACAAGCTTGCCCGCTGGGCGCGGATCGCCGAGGGAACCCACGAAAGTAATACTTTCGTGGGGCCCGCCGAGGAGACCGCGGCATGAGACTGTTGACAGGCAACGACCTCCCGACCGGCGACGTCGTGTGGTGGACCGGCACCGGCTGGTCGCGCCATGTCGAGGATGCGGTCGACGTCGGCACCGAGGGCGAGGGCATCCTGCGCACCGAGGAAGGCGCGCGCCGCGTCAACGTGCCCTATCTGATCGACGCGATCCCGACGCCCGACGGCCCGCGACCGGCGCATATCAAGGACCGCATCCGTGCGCTGGGTCCGACCGTGCGACCCGACCTGACGCTCAAGCCGGCCGACCCGTCCGCGGGCAGCTGGGTGATATGATGCGCGCGAAGACGCGAAGCCGCGAAGAGATGGATTTGGTTCGCGCGGAGGCGCGGAGGCGCGGAGCGGTCGCGCCTGCCGTAGCCAGCTCGCGCGCTTATGGGCGGCAGCTGGCAGGGCCGTGGCTGGTACACAGGCATGCCCTCCCCCATCCCGTCATCCCGACGAAAGTCGGGACCCATGGACTCGACGCGACCGGTGAAACGCGGAACGGTAACACCGCTGTCACCAGCTTCGTGCCGGATCGGTCGAGGCCAAGCGAGGCCCAAACCACCCGGAACAAGCCGCGCCCCCACCCTCGAGCGGCACCGCAACCATGGGTCCCGGCCTTCGCCGGGATGACGAAGGTGGGTGGCGTCCATTCCGCGCGCCACCGGCGCACCCCCTCCGCGCCTCCGCGCCTCTGCGCGAACAAAAACCTTCTGTCTGCCGCCCCGCGCAACCGCACGAACGCGATTTCCGCGCCCCCGCGCCCCCGAGCGAACCAAAACCGTCTTCTCTTCGCGTCTTCGCGTCTTCGCGCGAACCCAACAGCCTTCGCCACGCACGAAGGCCGGAAAGCCGATCATGTATAAATACGACCAATACGACCAGGCGATCGTCGATGCCCGCGTCGACGAGTTCCGCGACCAGGTCGAGCGCCGCCTGTCGGGCCAGCTCACCGAAGACCAGTTCAAGCCGCTGCGGCTGATGAACGGCCTATACCTCCAGCTTCACGCCTATATGCTGCGCGTCGCCATCCCCTATGGCACGCTCGACGGCCGCCAGATGCGGATGCTCGGCAGCATCGCGCGCGATTACGACCGCGGCTACGGCCATTTCACCACGCGTCAGAACCTCCAGTTCAACTGGATCAAGCTCGCCGACACGCCCGATATCCTCGCCCGCCTCGCGACGGTCGAGATGCATGCGATCCAGACCAGCGGCAATTGCATCCGCAACATCAGCGCCGACCAATATGCCGGCGCCGCCGCGGACGAGGTCGCCGATCCGCGCCCCTGGGCCGAGCTGATCCGCCAGTGGAGCACCTTCCACCCCGAATTCAGCTACCTGCCGCGCAAGTTCAAATTCGCGGTGATCGCCGCGGAAGGAGATCGTGCGGCGATGCGCCTCCACGACATCGGCATCCGGCTCGTCCGGCGCGACGGCGAACTGGGTGCGGCGATCTACGTCGGCGGCGGCATGGGCCGTACCCCGATGATCAGCCATCTCGTCCGCGACTTCGTCGGCTCGGACGATCTGATGAGCTATCTCGAGGCGTGCCTGCGCGTGTACAATCGCTACGGCCGCCGCGACAATATCTACAAGGCGCGGATCAAGATCCTGCTCCACGAGATCGGCGCGGACGACTATCGCCGCCAGGTCGAGGAGGAATTCCTCGCGGTCAAGCAGCTCGGCATCGATCCGCCCCGCGCCGAGCTCGACCGGATCACCGCGATGTTCGCCGCCCCCGCCTTCGACGCGGCGGCACCGACCGAGATCGACCGCAGCGATCCCGATTTCGCGGTCTGGCTCGACCAGAACGTCGCCGCGCACAAGCAGGCCGGCTATGCGATCGTCAACGTCAGCCTCAAGCCCGCCGGCGGCATCCCCGGCGACGCCACCGCCGACCAGATCGAGCTGCTCGCCGAACTGGGGGAAACGTTCTCATTCAATGAGTTACGGGTAACGCACGCGCAGAACATCGTTCTGCCGCACGTCGCTATGCGCGACCTTAGTGAAGTTTGGCGGCGCCTCTCGGACGCCGGTCTCGCCGAGCCCAACCTCGACCTCATCACCGACATCATCGCCTGCCCGGGCCTCGATTATTGCAGCCTCGCCAACGCCCGCTCGATCCCGCTGGCGCAGAAGATCGCGGCCCGCTTCGCCGACCGCGACCGCCAGCGCGACCTTGGCGAACTGAAGCTCAAGATCTCGGGCTGCATCAACGCCTGCGGCCACCACCACGCCGGCCACATCGGCATTCTCGGCGTCGACAAGAAGGGCACCGAAAACTACCAGCTCTCGCTCGGCGGCTCGGGCGCGGAGGACGTCAGCCTCGCCAAGATCACCGGTCCCGGCTTCTCCGAGGACGGCGTCGTCGACGCGATCGAGCGCGTCACCGCCCGCTATCTCGCGACACGCGAGCCCGGCGAGCGCTTCCTCGACACCTATCGCCGGATCGGCTTCGAACCCTTCAAGGAGGCGATCTATGGTTGATGCAGCCCTGCTCCGCTTCCGCGACGACGAGCCGCACGACGAGCCCGCGGTGACGCTCGACGCCTTCCTCGGCCAGAGCAACGCCACCGCGGTCCGCCTCGAAGCCGGCGAGGACGCGCGCGCCCTGCTGCCGCAGCTCGGCCAGCTCGCGCTGGTCGAGGTCAGTTTCCCCTCTTTTCGCGACGGTCGCGGCTATAGCGCCGCGCGGGTGCTGCGCGAGGCCGGCTATACCGGCGAGCTGCGCGCGGCGGGCGACGTGCTCGTCGACCAATTGCCGCTGATGCGCCGTTGCGGCTTCGACAGCTTCGCGCCCGAAGCCCCGATCGACGCCGACACGCTGCAGCGCAGCCTCGACCGCTACGACTATCGCTACCAGCCCGCCGCCGATGCGGTGGTGCCGGTGTGGAAGCTGCGTCATGGGTGAGCCCGCCCGCGCGCTCGACGTGATGGACGTCGCGCCGCCCTTCACCACGGCGGATGCCGCGGCGATGCAGATCCGCTTCGCCGGCGTGCCGGCCGCGGACATGCTGCGCGCGTTGCTGACCGGCGAACTCGCCGGCCGCATCGCCTCCGTCTCGTCCTATGGCGCCGAGTCGGCGGTGCTGCTGCACATGGTGGCGAGCATCGACAAGGACGTGCCGGTCGTCTTCACCAACACGCAGAAGATGTTCGGCGAAACCCTCGCCTATCGCGACGAGCTTTCGGAGAAGCTCGGCCTCACCGACCTGCGCGTCTTCCGCCCCGATCCGCGTATGCTCGGGCTGAAGGATGCGACCGGCATGCGCTGGTCCTATGACCCCGACGGCTGCTGCGAGATCCGCAAGGTCGAGCCGCTGCGCCGCGCGCTGGCGCCGTTCGACGCGTGGATCTCGGGCCGCAAGGGCTTCCAGGCGGGCACCCGCACCGCGCTGCCGCGCTTCGAGGAGGACGAGGGCCGGCTCAAGCTTAATCCGCTCGCCGACTGGTCGAAGAGCCAGCTCGACGCCTATTTCGAGGAACACGATTTGCCGCGTCACCCGCTGGAGGCGCAGGGCTATCTGTCGATCGGCTGCGCGCCGTGCACCAGCAAGGTCAAGCCCGGCGAAGACCCGCGCGCCGGTCGCTGGCGCGGCTGGGACAAGGTGGAATGCGGCATCCACGTCTCGACGCTGCCAGGCGACGACCCGGCGTTCTGATCCGGATCATCCCAAACTGGGAACAACTGTAATCCAAGTGGGTTTTCCCGCACGATCGGCGGTGCCACGCGGCCAAGCCTTACTCTAGCGCTTGGAACGTCATGGCCGACGGTACGCCGGAAAAACCACGGGGTGGTCCACCGCCGCATCTGCAAAGCCTCGTCAACCACGACATGGGCGACGACAAGAACGGCATCTTCTTCGCGGCGGTGTCGACGACGCGGATGCCGATGATCGTGACCGACCCGCATCAGCACGACAACCCCATCGTCTTCGCCAATCCCGCCTTCATCAACATGACCGGTTACGGCCTCGACGAGCTGCTCGGGCGCAACTGCCGCCTGTTGCAGGGGCCGGACACCGACCCGGAGACGGTCGCGGACCTGCGGCGCGCGATCGAGCAGCGTCACGAGACTTCGGTCGAGATCCTGAACTACAAGAAGAACGGCGCCGCCTTCTGGAATGCGCTGTTCATGTCGCCGGTGTTCGACGCCGATGGCGAGCTGGTCTATTTCTTCGCCTCGCAACTCGACGTCACCCGCCGCCGCGACGCCGAGGATGCGCTGCGCCAGGCGCAGAAGATGGAGGCGGTCGGCCAGCTCACCGGCGGGGTCGCGCACGACTTCAACAACCTGCTGACCGTGATCCAGGGCTTCGGCGACATCATCCTGAACAACCTGGAGCGCGACGGCGAGTTCGATCGCAAGAAGGCCGCCCGCTCGATGCGCGCGGTGATGCAGGCGGCGGAGCGCGGCGCGTCGCTCACCCAGCAATTGCTCGCCTTCTCGCGCAAGCAGAAGCTGCAGGGCCGCGTCGTCAACCTCGACGATCTGCTCGACCAGTTGCAGCCGCTCATCGAGCGCACCGCGGGCGGCGCGATCACCGTCGACATCCACCGCGGCGCCGGCATCTGCAACGCCCGGATCGACCCCACACAGGCCGAGCTGGCGGTGATCAACATCCTGCTCAACGCGCGCGATGCGATGCCCGACGGCGGCACGATCACGATCGAGGCGAGCAACCGGACGATCGAGGCGGGCGACAAGGGCTTCGGCGAGCTCGAACCCGGCGAATACGTCATGCTGACGATCGCCGACCAGGGCACCGGCATGTCGCCGGAGATCCTCGCCCGCGTCACCGAACCGTTCTTCACGACCAAGGATCAGGGCAAGGGCACCGGGCTGGGCCTGTCGATGGTCTATGGCTTCATGAAGCAATCGGGCGGCTCGTTGCGGCTCTATTCGGAGGAAGGCCACGGCACCACCGTGCGGATGCTGTTCCCGTGCGAGGCCGCCGCGGTCGAACCGCAGGGATCGCAGCCGTCGCGCCCGCTCGCCGACAAACGAGGCAACGAGACGGTGCTGCTGGTTGAGGATCAGGCCGATGTCGGCGACTATGCCGAGGCGGTGCTGACCGATTTCGGCTATTCGGTGCTGCGTGCCGACAATGCCGATGCGGCGCTCGAGCTGCTCGACGGCGCCGGGACGATCGACCTGTTGTTCAGCGACCTCATCATGCCCGGCGGGATGAACGGCGTAATGCTCGCCCGCGAGGTCAAGCGTCGTCGCCCGCGGATGCGCGTGCTGCTCACCACCGGCTATGCCGAATCGTCGATTGAACGCGTCGATGCGCGCGGCGCCGAATTCGAGCTGATCCAGAAGCCCTACAAGCGCAGCGAGCTGGCCACCAAGGTCCGCCGCGTCATCGACGGCCCCACCGGCGTCGGCTGATCCGGCGCGTCGATCAATATGCGGTGAAGGTGAACGGGATGCGCAGCGTCGTGCGCACGTCGGCGGCATCGTCGGTCGCGCCGACCTCGACGTTCCAGTTGAGCGTCGTCGAGGGCGAGGTGCGGTAGCTCACGCCGAAGAGCAGCCGGCCGATCTGCAGGTCGCGGCTCTCCGCGGTCATCGCCTCGCCCAATGCCTGCGTGGTCTGGTTCAGCGCGCGCACCCGCGTCTTGGTGCCCAACGCCCAGGTCTGCGCATAGCCGAAGCTGATCGACGTCCGCGGGTTGAGCGCAATCGCGATCCCCGCGCTGGCCGACGGCTGGTTGCCGGGCGCGACGCGCTCGATATAGGCGGCGCCGATCTGCCGGTTGATGTCGCGGGCGAAATTATAGGTGTAGCCGAGCGTCGCGAACAGCACCGCGGGATCGGTCGGCAGGATCGCGGTCAGGTTCGGCGTCACGCCCCAGAAGCCGGCGCCGGTCGCCCCCTTCAGTGCATTGCCGAGCGCGTCGCGCGGCACCTTGAACGGATCGGTGCCGGTCGGCGCCACCGCCTGGACGCCGGCGATCAGATAGGGCGCGCCGTCGCGACCGTCGGTGATCTGATAGCGCAGGCCGAAGTCGATATCGCCGATATTGGCGCCGCTCACCGGCCGATCGAGCTGCCCGGCATTGGGCTGGCTCGGGTTGGCGACCGGCGCCAGCACCGATTTGTCCGAACGATAGACGAACGGCAGCCGGCCGTTGATCTCCAGCCGGCTGGTCAGCCCCAGCCGCCCGACCGTGCCGACGGTGAGCACGTCCTGGCGGCTCTCGTTGATGTCGAAGACGCCGATCAGCACCGCTTCCGGGATCTGCACGCCGCGGAACACCACCTGGTTGCGATCGGCGCGGGCATATTCGAAATTGACCTCCACGGTGGCACGCCCCGCCTTGGTGATGATGCCGCCCTGTTCGGCGAGCACCGCGACCTGCACCTGCCGCTGGTCGGACGGCGCCTCGCCGACCGTCTGCACCTGCGCTCCCGAGGCGGCGGCGGCGCGCGGCGGCGCGGGCGGTGGCGAGGCGGGCAGCGGCACGCCGCCCGGGGGCAGCGCGGTCTGCGCGACCGCACGATCGGGCTCGCTCCGCCCGGACAGGCGCGCTTCGAGCCGGTCGATACGGGCGCGCTGTTCGTCGAGCGCGCGCTGTTGCCGCTCCAGTTCCTGCCGTTCGCTGGCCAGGGTGCGGCGCAGATCCTCGGTGCCGTCGGCGGCAGCAGGCACGGCCGCGGCGGCGGGGGATACCGTCTGTTGGGCCGATGCCGGCAGTGCGATCAGGCCGAGTGGAAGGAAGGCATGGCAGACGGCCGGTCGCATCGATGGTGATCCCCTCTAGGTCGTTGTCGTTCAGCGCTGTCCGGCGGCATCCGCGGCGATCCGGTTGACCAGCAGCACGCCGTTCATCAGCGCGACCGGCAGGCCGACCAGATTGACGTTGATCGTGCTGACCGTGTCGATCGCGCGGTCGTTGCCGGTGTTCGCGATGACCGCGCCGGTCGCCTGGCCGACGAGATGGCGGATCTCGGTCGCCGGGGTGACGAGCGCGACCTGCGTCCCGCGATCGTCGCTGGTCAGCCGCACGCTCCCCGAACTCGCCGCCACCGCCGGGCCGTTGGCGGTCACCGGCACCAGCGTCTGGCCCGCGGCATCCAGCCAGCCGGTTGCGGGACCGGCGACGATGTTGACGCTGGCCGGCGTGTCCGATGCCGGCGCGGTCACCGTGGTCCCGGTCGGCGTCCGCGAGACCGAGACGGTCGGCCAGTCGGGATCGCCGGTCGCGACGGTGACGGTGCCGGGCGCCGCGCTGGGGCTGGTCGTCCCGTCGGTATAGACGCGCACCCCGGCGTTCGGCCCTTCGCTCGAATAGATGGTGTGAAGCGCGAGCACGCCGTCGATCCGCGTCTGGATGTCGATGCCGATCGCGACGTTCAGTCCGTTGGGCAACAGCAGTCCGCCGCGCATCGTCGCCAGCTCGGCATCGGGAACCGCGGGTGGATCGTCGTCCGGCACGGCGGCGCCGGCGAGCGCCGCGGCGATCAGCAAGGCGATCGGCATGTCAGAACTCTCCCAATTGCGGGCGGGTCAGCGCGAGCTGCGCGCTCTCCAGCGGATCGGCGCTGAGGAAGGGGCGGCCGTGCGGCGCGCGGACCAGGTCGGCGGCCATGTTGAAATGCGATCGGCCGATCGCGTTGCGGCCGCTCAGCACGAAGAACACCCCGTTCCACTGTTTCGCGAAACGGCGGATGGTCTCGCGCCGCAGCCCGAGCGAGGGATCGCCGAGCAGCAGCGTCTGGTCGTCGATCCCCTTGACCACGACGAAGTGGCGATACCCGTCGAAGTTGATCAGCGCGACGCCGGGAATCCCCGCCTTGGCGATCTGTTCGACGCTGACCTTGAAGCCGTCCGCGGCGATCCCGCGCGCCGCCAGATAGCGTTTCATGTCGAGCAGCGAAAAGCCCAGCCGCCGGATCTGCGCCTGGTCGCCGTCGCGGAACATGCCGAGGAAGACGCTCTGCTCGCTCTGCGGATCGTCGTAATGATAGCGCAGCAGCGTCGCCAGCGCCGCCGAGCCGCAGCTGAAGTCATATTGCTGGCGCACGACCGTTTCGAACCGGCGGCCGATCAGGCTGGTCACCGGCGTGGCGAAGTTGAGCGTCGGCGAGAAGTTCACGCCGTTGCCGCCTTCGGGCAGCGGCATGCCGGTGCATCCCGCCACCATCGTCGCCAGCGCCAGGACCACCGCCGCACGCATCATTGGTTGATCGCGACGTTCACGTTCAGCGACGAATTGATCGACACGTTGTTGCCGGTGTTCGCGCTGAGCAGCGACAGGCCGTTGAGGTTCTGGAACGCGCTGGAATCGAAGCTGATCGTGCCGGTCTCGGAATGGCCGTTGACGCTGTTGCCGCTGACCACGCCGGTGTTCTGCGCGCGGATCACCTGCGACAGGTCGGATTGGCCGGTGACCGCATTGAGCGCGGTATCGTCGACCGCATCCGCCGCTTCGAACGGGCTGGCCGCCGGCACCGACGGGACGGCCTGTGCCGCGGCGATGGCGGGCGTCGTGACCGCCAGCAGCGTGGCACCGATGAAGAGAATACGCATGGCTCGGTCTCCCAATCGATCGATGGAAGGAAGGGGTGACACCGCCACCCCTTCCGCCGTGCGGCTTATTGACCGAGGTTGATCGACCCGGCCGAAACGCTGACGTTGACCGCCGAGTTCTGCGATGCGCCCGCCCCGGTGTTCATGTTGAGCGACTGCAGCCCGGCGAGGTTCTGGAACGCGCCGTCGCCGGTGGTCAGGCTGTTGTCGACCGCGCCGCTCGCGCCACCCGGCGTCTGGTTGTAATCGACGCGGACGCCGGTGACGTAGCTGGCCAGCGTCGCCGACGAGACGACCGCGCTGGCGCCGAACACGTTCGAGGTCGACGCGGCGCCGGTGCCGGCCGTGGCATAGCCGGTGCTGCGCGACGAACTGTCGGCATAGCTGGCGTCACCACCGGTCGCGACCGAGCCGCTGCCCTCGTTGCGCGCGGTGTTGCGGCTGGAGCGATCCGAATTGTCGTTGGTCGACTGGTTGCGGCTGTCGGTGGCGTCGCCGTTGCTCGCCGCGACCTGCGCGCCGGTCGCCGAGCTGTTCTGCGAGCGGTTCGACCGGTCGGAATTGTCGGTCGTCGACTGGTTGCGGCTGTCGGTCGCCGAGCCGCTGCCATTGGAGGCGACCTGCGCCCCCGACGCGCTGCTGGTCGAGGTGTTGGTCGAACGATCCGAATTGTCGGTGTTGGTGGTGGTGTTGGTCGTCGTGTTCGACGTGTGCGAATTGTCGGATTGATCGCGGCTGTCGGTCGCCGAGCCGCTGCCGTTCGAGGCGACCTGGGCGCCCGAGGCGGACGAATTGCGCGTCGTGTTGGTGGTCGAACGATCGGAATTGTCGGTGTTCACCGTCGAACGATCGGCATTGTCGTTATAAGTGTACGACCGATCGGCATTGTCGGTATTGGTCACCGACTGGTTGCGACTGTCCGACGCGCTGGCGCCGTTGTTCGCCGCGACCTGCGCGCCGCTCGCCGCCGAATTGGTGGTGCTGGTGTGCGTCGTGGTCGAGCGATCCGAATTGTCGGTGTACGACCGGTCGGCATTGTCGGTGCTGGTCACCGACTGGTTGCGGCTGTCGGTGGCGGTGCTGCCGTTGTTGGCGGCGACCTGTGCGCCCGAAGCGCCGCTGCTGTCGGTCGAGGTCTGCGACCGGTTCGAATTGTCGGTGTTGGTCGTCGAGCGGTTCGACCCGTCCGTCCACGTCGTCGAACGGTTCGAGGCGTCGGTGGCGGTGTTGGTCGCCGTGTTGTTGCTGTCATTCATCGAATTGTTGGTGCTGGTCGTCGAGCGGTTCGATGCGTCGGTGTTGGTCGTCGAGCGGTTCGAATTGTCGGTGGCGGTCGTCGACCGGTTCGATCCGTCGGTGTTCGTCGTCGAGCGGTTGGAATTGTCGGTGTTGGTCGTCGAGCGGTTCGATCCGTCGGTCCAGCTCGTCGACCGATCCGACGCGTCGGTGTTGGTCGCGGTGTTGTTGCTGTCGTTGACCGAACTGTTGGTATCGGTGTCGGTGTGGGTGAGCACCGAATTGTCGGTCACCGCCTTGTTCGACGTATACGCATAGGTCAGCGAGCGGTTGGACGCATCGGTGTTGGTCGAGCTGTTGGTGTCGACCCGCGAATTGTCGGCATTGTACGAGCCGTTCGCCGCGTCGCCGCCGGCCGCGGTGCCGGTGTTGGTCGTGGTGGTGGAATAGGTCGAGCCCGGCTGGGTCGTCTGGGCCTGGACCGATGCGGTCCATGCCAAGACGGGAAGTGATGCGGCGATCAGAAGGCGCGATTTCATGGCAGGCATCCCTTGTTGGCCGGTACCCCCGGCGATCCTCTAAGCCCGGCAACGCTGCTGCTGACCGAGCCGGACCGACTCATAGGGTTAATGTTGCGTTCACGATTACCCCCCTTTGCGGGCCAATTCCCCATTCATCTGGGGGCCGTCTTTACCCCCAAATGGGGGGTGAATTCCCCCTATTGTCGTTGTTTCAAAACAGGTTATCCTATGTTGCAAGAATGACCGACGAGTAGGCGTGCAAAGAGAGGCCCGACGGGAGTCGAACGGGTCGACGCAGGGAGAGATGGTCCGGTGGCGGCAGACAGACATCTGCCCCTGCTCTTCCGTACGGCCGCCATATGCAGCGACGGGCTGCCGCCGTACGATGAGCAGGGCGCGCTATATTCTACGACGGGACCGGCGCCGGTCGCCGATCGTATCGCCCGCATCATTCTGGATACCGATGACCAGCCGACCTCTGCGGCCGACGATATCGCCCTGGTCGTCGGTCATTTCGCGCGTGCGCTCGGGGCCGACGGCTGGGCGCTGACCGGCTCGCCGCGCCAGGGCGTGCCGAGCTGCCTTGCCGCCGCCGGCCTCGGCGACGCCTTCGTCGCATCGCTGCTGCGCATCGCCGAGCGGATCGACTCGGTGGCGGATCGCCGCCTGCCGGCGCCGGTCTGGTGCGAGCAGCTGGCGCCGCCGCACGACGCCGCCGCGCTGGTGATCCCGGTCCCGCACACGCCGGGCCACGCCGCCCTATTCGTCAATCTCCTCTTCGCGGCGGTCGACGAGCACCGGCGCATCGCCATCGAGCGCGCGTCGCTGCGCGAATGGCCCAGCGTCTCCGCCTATCTGCGCCTGTGGCAATCGACGCGGCTCGAGCGACGCGTCGCGGAGGGGGTCAGCGCCGGGCTGAACCTGGTCGCGATCGGCATCGTACTGCTCTCCGGCGACGGCCAGATCGCTTTCGCCAACGATGCGGCACGGCTGCTGATGGACCGGCAGGACGGCATCCGCGAACATCGCGGCCAGGTGCAGGCGACCCACCGCGGCGACGCCGGCGCTTTCTCCACCGCGGTCGGCCACGTGCTGGCGCATGCCGGCTCGACCGCGGCGCTCGCGCCGATGTCGCTGCTGATGCTGCACCGCGACCATGGCCCGCCGCTGGTGGCGTCGTTCGTCTGCACGCCACGCGCGGCGGACGCGCCCGACGAGGGCGGCGCGCTGCTGTTCTTCGTCGATCCCGGGCTCGACATCCACCAGCTCGCCGAGCCCGTCTGCAAGCTGTTCCGCCTGTCGCGGGTCGAGACCGAACTCGCCTGCCTGCTCGCCTCGGGCCAGACGCTGGCGGCGGCGGCACAATCGCTCCACGTCAAGGTCAGCACCGCGCGCGGCTATCTCAAGCAGGTGTTCGTCAAGACCGGCAGCAACCGGCAGGTCGATCTCGTCCGCCTGATCTTCAGCAATCTCATCCGCACCGCGCACCGCGACCACGCCCGCCTGCGCTGATCGCCACCGCGCTATCGCGTCATCAGCCAGCCGAGCAACGCCAGCATCGCCAGCGCCGGCCACCCGCCCTGCGCGCGCAGCAGATAGGCCGCGCCGAGCACGCCCGTCGCCGCCAGCGTGCCGGCGACCACCCGCTGCGTCGCGATCCGCTCCAGCACGACGATTCCGCCGACCAGATTGGCGGCCGCATTGATCGCGATCCACAGATAGGAGGGGACCACGCCGATCGCGCCCCACACCGGCAGCTTGATCGTCGCATAGCCCCGCATCGTGCCCGGAAACAGGTCCGCCGCGAGATGGACGCCGATCCCGAACCCCAGCCCGGCCGCCACCGGCCACGTCCGATGATCGAGCAGCGCGACCGCGAGCGGCAGGATACCGTGGGTCAGCGCGCTGCGATGCCGCAGCCGCAGCGGCGTGTCGAGGTCGGGCAGCCGCGTCCCCGCCGCCGCCGCCAGCACGATCGTCGCGATCATGACCCACGGCCCGCTGCCGCCGGTAAACGCGAACACCACCGCGAGAAGGAGAAACAAGGATGCCGCCATCCGCGGCCGTTAACCATATGTACCCCTTTTGTCCACAAGCCGCGCGGCGCGCGCTTGACAATTCCATGGCTGCGGCGGACCGGTAACAATCGGAAATCACGCTTCATTTGTATTGAAGCCGGCCCTCTACCCGTATGCACGGCGCCACCCATCGAGAGGCAAGAGACATGGAAAGCCACCGGGGATGACATCGGCCGTCATCGAGCGCCCTGCGGTAGACGCCGCGACCTTCGCGCGCGAGATCGCGGGGGGCTATGTGCCGGTGGTGCTGCGCGGGCAGGTCGGCGCGTGGGCGGCGGTGCGCGCCGGGCGCGGCGGCGATCGCGCGATGGCGACCTATCTCGCCGCATTCGAGGGCGGGCAGACGCTCGACGTGATGATCGGCGCGCCGGAGATCGCCGGACGTTTCTTCTACAACGACGATTTGACCGGCTTCAACTTCCAGCGGCAGAAGGTCGCGTTGCGGCAGTTGCTCGGTCAGCTCGTCCGCTACAGCGAAGACGGCGCCGTCGATGCCCACGCGCTCTACGCCAATGCGGCGACGGCGCCTGAGCATCTGCCGGGCTGGGACGCGGAAAACCACCTCGGCCTGCCGACGGGCGATGCGCCCGCGCGGCTGTGGATCGGCAACGCGACCCGCGTCGCCACGCATTACGACGAATCGAGCAACATCGCCTGCGTCGTCCACGGGCGGCGGCGGTTCACCCTGTTCCCCCCCGACCAGATCGCCAACCTCTACGTCGGCCCGCTCGACCATACGATGGCCGGACCGCCGTCGAGCATGGTCGATCCCGAGAATCCCGATCTTGCCCGCTATCCGCGGTTCGCCGCGGCGCTGGCACACGCACAGGTCGCGGAGCTCGGACCGGGCGATGCGATCTTCGTGCCGGCGATCTGGTGGCACCACGTCGCGGCGCTCGACCCGCTCAACGTGCTGGTGAATTACTGGTGGGGCGACGCGCAGGCGGCATCGCCCTTCGGCGCGCTGGTCCACGCGCTGATGGCGGTGCGCGATCTTCCGCCGGCGCAGCGCCACGCGTGGCGGGGATGGTTCGACCATTATGTCTTTGCGGACGGTGCCGACGAAGTCGGCGACCATCTCCCCGTCGCGGCGCGCGGCATCCTCGCCGCGGCAAGCCCTCCCCGTACCGAGCGGCTGCGCGACTTCCTCATCCGCTTGCTCGGTGGCAAGCGCTAGGCCGGCCCGCGGTTACGGCCGGGCGAGGCCGTCGCGCAACGTCGCGCGGATGCGGGCCGCGGTGGTCGCGTCGATCGGTCCCAGCACGCCCTTCGCCGCATCCGGCAGATGCGCGGTCGGATCGCTTTGTCCGCGGAACACCAGATGGTCGAAGACGGCGCGGAACGCGTCGCGCTGATCCGCCGGCAGCGGGGCGATCGCCAGTAGCGCGTGGAGCAGCGCGTCATAGGGATTGCCCAGCTCGGCCGGCGCCGCATTCCACCAATAGTTGACGAAGGCATTGACCGGATCGAGCGACTCGACGGCATGCCACCAGTGGAACGGGATGTAGATTGCGTCGCCCGGCGCCAGCGTCGCGGTCTGGGCGACCTTGGCGGCGTCGGCGAAGCGCGGGAAGCGCGTGAGATCCGGCGCGTCGGGATCGACGAGGCTGACCGGCGTGCCCGCCGGCGTCAGTTCCAGCGGCCCCATGTAGAGGTTGGCGACCTGATCCGGCGGAAACAGCGTGAAGCGTCGCCGCCCCATCACCACCACGCCGATATTCTCCATGAGGTCGTAATGCGTCGCGACGCGGATCGCATTGCCCAGCCAGATCCGCGGCACCACGTCCGGCGCGACCAGATCCGTCGCATTCGCCTCGGCGAACCCCGGCAGCAGGGTTGGCAGCGGCACCGACTGGACCGCCATCGCGAAGGGCTCGCTGCGATCCCGATCGCGCAGCAGCCGCGCAAGGAACGGGTCGAGCGGCGTCTGCCCGCGCACGAAGTTCATCCCGGTGAGATCGTCGTTGTAGAAGAACCGGCCGCCGATCGATGGTTCGCCGAGGATCGCGGCGACCGGTTCGCCGTGGCTGAACCGCTGGAGATAGGCGACGCCCTCCTCCGCCGAACGCTGCGCGGCCTGCACCGCGGGCCAGTCGCGCCCGACCTGCCGCAGCACCACGGGCCGGCCGGCGGGGCGGATTTCGTTGTCGAAGGTGCGCCGGTCGACGTTGGCGATCTCGGGCAGCGCCTGCGCGGTCATGCAGCGACGCCCGTCATCGCGCATCCATAATGTGCCAGCAGCTCGTCCTGCCGCGGCAGCAGATGCGCCGTTTCCTCGACCACGCGCCGGATATGATCGAGCCGCGACAGCGTCTCGGCATCCGACAGCAGATCGGCGGCGGGATGATATCCGCCCGCCGCCACGCCCTGCCCGACCATCACCGACAGCCAGCTCGTCTCGGTGAACAGTTCGTCGTGCTCACGGAAGACCCGGCCGTTGGCGGCGAAGACGGCGAGTTTCTCGGCGAGTCCCGGCGGCGGTGCCAGCATGCGGCAATAATCCCAAAAGGCGGTGTCGCGACGCTGCGTCGCCTTATAGTGGAGGACGAGGAAATCGCGGATGTCGAGGTAATCGGCGACGTGCGCGGCGTTGAACTTGTCGATCTCGACCCGGTCGAAACGGCGCGTCGGCCAATAGGTCAGCAGCCGCGCGATCGCCGACTGGACGAGGTGGATGCTCGTCGATTCCAGCGGTTCGAGGAACCCGCCGGCCAGTCCCAGGGCGACGACGTTGCCGACCCAGGCACGGCGGCGATGCCCGGCGGTAAAGCGCAGGAAGCGGGGATCGCCGAGCGGCGCGCCGTCGAGATTGGCGAGCAACGTCGCGGCCGCCTCGTCGTCGGACAGATGGTCGCTGGCATAGACGTAGCCGTTACCGATGCGATGCTGCAGCGGAATGCGCCACTGCCACCCCGCCGCACGCGCCGTCGAGCGGGTGAGCGGCTGCCGGTCGCCACCGTGAGCGCAGGGCACCGCCACCGCGCGGTCGCAGGGCAGCCAGTCGCTCCAGTCCTCGAACCCGGCCTGCATCTCGCCTTCGATCAGCAAGCCGCGAAAGCCCGAGCAGTCGATGAACAGGTCGCCGGCGACCCGCGTGCCCGAGGCGAGCGCTACCGCGCTGACATGGCCGGTCTCGCCGTCGCGTTCGGCCGCGACGATCCGCCCCTCGATACGGCGCACGCCGTTCGCTTCCGCCAGCCGCCGCAGGAGCTGTGCGTACAGGCCGGCATCGAACTGGAAGGCATAGCTCAGCTTCGACAACGGCGATCCCGGCTGGTCCGGACGCGGATGGCCGAACCGCCCCTGCAGGCCGGCGACGATCGCCAGCGAATAGGCGTCGAGCGGCGTGGTATCGCCGAGCGCCTGCCCCTTCAGCCAGAAGTGGTGGAACTCGATCCCCTTCATGTCGAGCCCGTAGCTGCCGAACGGGTGGACATAGCGGTGGCCGGGACGGACCCAGTCGACGAACTCGATGCCGAGCTTGTAGGTCGCGCGCGTCTCGCGCATGAACTGCGCCTCGTCGAGGCCGAGCATCTTGTTGAACAGGACGATCTGCGGGATCGTCGCCTCGCCGACGCCGACGGTGCCGATCTCGTCCGATTCGATCAGTTCGATCGTCAGCCCGGGCATCTCGCCGAGTACGCGCGACATCGCCGCCGCCGCCATCCATCCCGCGGTGCCGCCGCCGACGATCACGACGCGGCGGATCGCATCGTCCCTCACAGCGGGTCCGCCGAGAAATCGAACGGCGATTCCGATGCGAACGAAAAGGTCGGACCGGCGGCTGTGGTCGGCGCCGCGGGTGCGGTCGCCGGCGCGGCAGGCTGGCCGGAGATATGGCGAAGGAAGTCGCCATGGCTCGGCAGACGGCCGGCGATGTCGAGATACTCGCGGCGCATTTCCTCCAGCGCGCCGGCGACCCGCTCTTCGTCGAGCGCGTCGACCGCGGGCTCGTACTCCTGCGGCACGATATCCTGGCCCAGGCAGACGCTGACCCAGCTCGTCGTCGCGAACAGCTCGCGGTTCTCGCGGAACACCCGCCCCTTGCCGCGGAACAGCGCGATCTTGCGCGCGAGGCTGTCGGGGATGTCCATCGTGCGGCAGCGATCCCAGAACGGCGTGTCGCGGCGCCGCGTCGCCTTGTAGTGGAGGATGACGAAGTCGCGGACGTCGGCATACAGCTCGTGCATCTGCGCGTTATATTCGTCGCGCTCGACCGGATCGAAGCGCCGGTCGGGGAACAGCGCGATCAGCCGCGCGATCCCGGACTGGACGAGGTGGATCGAGGTCGATTCGAGTGGCTCGATGAAGCCGCTCGCCAGCCCCAGAGCGACGACGTTGCGGTTCCACGCCAGCTTGCGGCGACCGGTGGTGAAGGCGAGATGGCGTGGCGCCGCAAGCGGTGCGCCCTCCAGATTGGCTAGCAATTCGCGCTCGGCGGCATCGGCTTGCTGGAACTCGCTGCAATAGACGAGCCCGTTGCCCATGCGCTGTTGCAACGGAATCCGCCATTGCCAGCCCGATCCGCGCGCGGTGGCGCGGGTGAACGGATCGGGATCGCCGCTATAGGCGCTGGGCACCGCGACGGCACGATCGCACGGCAGCCAGTGCCGCCAATCCTCATAGCCGGTCTCCAGCGTCTCCTCGATCAGAACGCCGCGGAAGCCGGAGCAATCGATGAACAGGTCGCCGCCGACGGTCTGCCCGTCGTCCAGCTTGAGCGCGGTGACATGACCGTCCTCGGGCCGCTGCGCCACCGCGACGACCTTGCCCTCGATCCGCTGCACCCCGTTGCGTTCGGCGAAGCGGCGCAGGAAGCCGGCGTAGCGCACCGCGTCAAAGTGATAGGCGTAGAACAGGTCCTTGACCGCCGATTGCGCCTGCGGTGCCGGGGGTGCGAACTTGCCGGCCTGCGCCGCGACCGCGCTCATCGACCAGGCGGAGATATCGGGCAGCACCCGCCGCTGCCGCTCGCGCAGATAGAGCTGGTGGAAGTGCACCCCGCCGAGGTCGTGGCCGTGCGCGCCGAACGGATGGAAATAGCGCTCGCCGATATCGCCCCAGCCGACGAATTCGATCCCCAGCTTGTAGGTGCCGCCGGTCTCGCGGATGAACGCATGCTCGTCGATGCCGAGCATGCTGTTGAAGGTGCGCAGCGGCGGGATCGTCGCCTCGCCGACGCCGACCGTACCGATCTCCTCGGACTCGATCAGCGTGACGCGCGTGACGCCGTTGTTGAGGAAGCGTGCCATCGCCGCCGCCGCCATCCAGCCCGCCGTCCCCCCGCCGAGGATGACCACGCTGCGGATCGTATGTTCGTTCATCTGCCGAGCCGTTTCCGCTGTGAGTGAAAATACGCGTCGAGATCGGGACATCGCGACACCGCCTGGCCGATCGCCGCGCGATAGGCCGCCATGGCCCGGTCGCTGTCGGCGGCGTCGGTCGTCTCGATCAGTGGATCGATGCGGCGCGGCATCGTCCCCTGCCCGATCAGCACCGTCAGCCAGTCGTCGCGGGAGAAGGTCTCCTCCTCGAAGAACGGCAGGCGGCCGCGCTCCCGAAACGCCGCCAGCGTCCGGGCGAGGCTGTCCGGGAGTGGTTCGGAAACGCGCCAGAACGGTTCGGGGCGCTGCGCCGTGGCATAGTGACAGAGCACGAAGTCGCGCACGCGGACCACCTCCGCCTGTGCCTGCCGGTTGAAATCGGCGATCTCCAGCGGATGGCAGGCGCGGCCCGGCAGCATCGCGACGATCCGGTCGATCGCGCTATGGGCGAGATGCAGGTTGGTGAAGTCGAGCGGTTCGATCACCGTCGCGGCATCGCCGACCGCCACGCAATTGTGCGCCCACGGCTCTGGCCGGGTGCCCTGGCGGAAGGCGACCGCCGGCGCGATCGCCGTCGCGCCCGCCGTCGCCAGCGCCTCTTGCGCGTCGGCCTCGGCCAGGAAGGCGCCCGCGTAGCAAAGGCCATGCGACGTCCGGTCCACCGTCGGCGTGCGCCAGCGCCAGCCGGCCGGCGTGGCATGGACCTGATCCAGCGCGGTCATTCGCTCCGGCGGCCCATCCGCCGTGACCAGCCGGTCGCACCGCAGCCAGCGCTGCCAGTCCTCCCGGACATCGTCGATCGCGCCGCGTACGGTCGCGCGGGGACCGGAGGCGTCGACGAACAGATCCGCACTTACCACCGTGCCGTCCGTCAGCAGCAGCGCGTCGACGAACCCGTCGTCGCCGCGCCGTCGCACCGTGGCGACCTCGCCATCGCGCACCTCGACCCCCAGATGCCGCGCGAACGCCTCCAGCATCGCCCGATAGCGCGGCACGTCCAGCATCACCGCCGCCTGCACCTCCGCGACGATTCCTGCCGGCGGGATCGGCATCCGCCCGGCCCGTGCCAGCATCGCCGCGGGTGCATGCGCCTCGAACGGCGCCGCGGTCCCCGCCCGCGCCGCGCGCAGCCAGTGATGGTGGAAAGAGGCGGTTCCGAACGGCTGGCCACACGGCCCATAAGCATGGACGTAAGGCGGCAGATCCCCTGCCCAGCCCTCGAACGCGCTGCCCAGCCGCCATATGCCGCCGGCGCGCAGCACCGCATCGTCCTCGCTCAGGCCGAGGTCGTCGTGGAAGCCGATCGTCGACGGCAGCGTCTGCGCGATGCGATCCGCGAGCGCGTCGGGCGGCGGCGGCGTCGCGACGATCGTCACCGCCACGCCGGGCACGCGCCGGCGCAGCGCCACCGCCGCCGACCAGCCGACGATCCCGCCGCCGACGACCGCGATGCGCGTGATGGGCGCGTCGAGCGGCGTCACGCGGCGGCCGGCATCGGACAATAACCGGCGAGAAAGGCGGCATGCGCCGGCATCGCGCCGACCGCTGCGGCGATCTCTCCCCGCATCCGTTCGAGCCCCGCGACGAGGCTGTCGGTGGACGGCGCCGCCGTCCGCGGGTCCGCGCCCGACGGAACGATGCGCTGCCCGAGATAGACCGAGACCCAGCTGGCATCGAGGAACGCGCCCTCGCGATATTTGACGACACGGCCGCGGCGCCTGAACAACGCCATCTTCTCCGCAAGGCTGTCCGGGATCGGCATCGTCCGGACGTAGGTCCAGAACGGCGAATCGTCGCGCTCGGTCGCGTGATAATGCAGGATCAGGAAATCGCGGACGCGATCATATTCCATGTTGATCAGGCGGTTGAACTCGTCGCGATCGACCGGGGCGATGCGCTTCTCGGGGAACAGCTCGATCAGCGCGGTGATCGCCTGCTGGACCAGATAGAGGCTCGTCGATTCCAGCGGCTCGAGAAATCCCGACGCGAGGCCGACCGCGACGACGTTGTTCACCCAGCTGCGCGTGCGTCGTCCGGCCTTGAACCGCAGAACGCGCGGATCGGCGAGCGGCGTGCCCTCCACCGCGCCGAGCAATACGTCGGTCGCGGCGCCTTCGGACAGGAAGTCGCTCGCGAAGACATAGCCGTTGCCGGTGCGATGCTGCAGCGGGATACGCCAGCGCCAGCCCGAGGGCATCGCGATCGCGCTGGTGTAGGGAGTCACCGCCGTCGCGGTCCGGCACGGCATCGCGACGGCACGGTCGGCCGGCAGCCAGCGCGACCAGTCCTCGAACGGCTCGGCCAGTTCCTGACCGATCAGCAAGGCGGCGAAGCCCGAACAGTCGACGAACAGGTCGCCCTCGACGCGCCGCCCATCCGCGAGCACGAGCGCGGTGACGTCGCCGCTCTGCGCATCGCGTTCCACCGCGACCACCTTGCCTTCGGTACGACGGACGCCGAGCCCCTCGGCGATGCGCCGCAGATAGGGCGCGAAGGCGACCGCGTCGAATTGATAGGCATACCCGAAGGTCGAAGCGATCTGCTGCGGGTCGCGTGCCGGCTGGCCGAAGCGGTTGGCCCGCGCCAGCGAACAGGCCATCGAATAATGCTCGATCGGCGGCAGCGGCACGCCGGCGCGTAGCAGGCGGGTGTAATAATGGTGGAACTGCACCTCGCCGCTGCCGCGTCCGAACGTGCCGAAGGGATGGATGTAGCTGTCCCCGACCCGCCCCCAGTCGCGAAACTCGATACCCAGTTTGAAGGTGGCGCGCGTCGCCGCCATGAACTCGGCTTCGACGATGCCGAGGCGCTCGTTGAAGGCCCGGATATGCGGCAGGGTTGCTTCCCCAACCCCAATGATTCCAATGGCTTCCGATTCGATCAGCGTAACGGTGCATCGGCTGGGCAACAGCTTGGCGAGCGCGGTGGCGGCCATCCAGCCGGATGTCCCCCCTCCGACGACCACTACCCGCTGCCGCTCCGCCCGTTCCATCCACTCTGCCCATGACCAGCGCGGTAATTTCCTCCGCCCTTGTCCGCGTCATACCGGAATTTGGGTGCCCGGGAACCGTCTTTCGCCCGCAATCCGGAAGTTCGTGGTAGCGCAAACAAATTGGCTTGCCTTGAGCATTTTCCGGTCGTACCTGAAGTTCCAAGATGCCGCACGGTCTGCCGTGCCGAGACATCGATAGGGAAGACAGTTGGGGATGTTATGATGGCCGACGATAGGCAGCTTGCGCGCGTGGTTCGTACCCGGACTCGTAGCCGGGCTATTCTCAGCAGCGTTTCGGCTACCGCGATGTGCGTATTCGCACTCGGCGTACCCGCTTATGCACAGACCGGTGCCGCCAGCGGCCAGAACACCGCGGGGGCGGCGACGTCGACCAACGTGCCGGGTGGCGATCCCGCCGCACCGCAGAGCGGGGGAGCCGATGCCCGCGACGAGGCGGGCGAGAACGACATCGTCGTCACCGGCATCCGGCAGAGCCTCGCCAACGCACAGACGATCAAGCGCAATTCCGACACCGTCGTCGACGCGATCACGGCGCAGGACATCGGCGCGCTCCCCGATCGCTCGGTGACCGAGGCGCTGCAACGCGTGCCCGGCGTGTCGATCAACCGCTTTGCCGGCAACAACGATCCGGACCATTTCTCGGTCGAGGGCTCTGGCGTCAACGTCCGCGGCCTCAACTTCGTGCGTTCGGAATTCAACGGCCGCGACACCTTCTCCGCCGGCATCGGCGGCCAGGCGATCAACTTCGCCGACGTGCCCTCCGAACTGCTCGGCTCGGTCGAGGTCTATAAGAACGCCACGGCCGATCTGATCGAGGGCGGGCTTGCCGGCACGGTCAATCTCAACACGCGCAAGCCGTTCGACAACAAGGGCTTCCACATCGGTGGTGGCCTCGAGGCGAATTACGGCGACTTCGCGAAGAAGTGGGCGCCGACCGGCTCGCTGCTCGTCTCGGATACCTGGGACACGCCGATCGGCCGGTTCGGCATCCTCGTCAACGGATCCTATTCGCGGCTGAAGAGCCGCGCCGACGGCATCCAGGTCACCAATTTCCAGACCCGCGATGGCGTCCAGGCGGCGACCGGTACCGGAACCAACACGACGGTGACCTGCCGCAACCAGCTCCCCGGCAATACCGATGCCTTCACGTTGCCGCCCGGCACGATCAACGGCGTCGGCGGCGCGGCCTTCCCCAACCCGGCGAACGTCTGCGGCGCCACCGGTACGGCGGGCGCGGACGGCTTCGCCGACCCCACCGGCATCGCTTATGCCCCGATCGGCGGCCAGTTCCGCAGCCAGGACTATGATCGCAAGCGCGATGGTCAGGCGCTTGCCGTCCAGTGGGAAAGCACCGACGAGCGCACCACCTTCACCGCGCAGTTCCTGCGTACCCATTCCACCAATGCCTGGGGCGAACATACGTTCGAGACCGCGCCGGACCTGTCGGAATACAGCACCTATCCGGCCGGCTGTCAGCAGAACAGCAACGGGCCGATCAACGGCGCGGGCAATGCGACGACGCGCGCGGAATGCCAGCTCAATGGCGCAGGCCAGTTCCAGTTCGGCGCGAACCAGCGCGGCAACGGCTACAATCCGGCCGGCGGCGCCTATCCCAATTTCACGTATGACAGCAACGGGCTGTTCCAGAGCGGCTTCGTCACCCTCCCTGGCGCCGGCTGGCGGACCGCGTCGAGCGGAACGGCGACCACCACCGTGCCGACCGGCGGCACGCAGCAGTCGCTGTCGCGGCGGCAGGTCTATGACGAGAACCTCGTCAAGGATGCCGGCTTCAACCTGAAGATCAATCCGGACGATCATTGGTCGATCGGGCTCGACGTCGACTATACCTATGCCAAGCACGACGTGACCGATCTCAGCGTCTTCGGCTCGACCTTCGCCGATTCCGAGCTCGACCTGACCGGCAATCTGCCGATCGTCGTTCCGCACAAGCCGCTGACGCTTGCCGCCAATTGGGCGACGCCCAACCCGGCGCTCGCCGCCGCGACCGACAGCCAGTATTTCCAGAGCCGCGACTTCCAGTTCTGGCGCGCGGCGATGGACCACATCGAGCACAGCGTCGGCTCGGAATATCAGATCAAGGGCGATTTCGCCTACAAGTTCGACGACGGCAATTTCCTGAACCGGATCAAATTCGGCGCACGTTATGCCGAGCGGACGCAGGACGTACGCTACACGGCATACAATTGGGGTGCGATCAGCGAGATCTGGTCGGGGGCGCCGGTCACCTTCAACCAGGGCGACACCAGCCGATCGTCATTGTACAATTTCGACAACTTCTTCCGGGGCAAGACCAGCGCCCCGCCGAGCGCTTATTACTACAACGGCGACCTGATCAACGGCTACAATTCGGCGACCAGCTTCTTCCAGACGCAGAACGACATCTGGCGCAACACCAACGGCGCCACCGCGACGAACCGGTTCCTGGCCGCGGGCCAGCGTGCCGGCGCGATCCCGGGAACGTCGTTCCTCCCCTCGGAAGTGTCGAACGTCACGCAACAGGACAGCTCGGCCTATGCGATGCTGCAGTTCGGCAGCAAGGATCCGCTGTTCGGCAACATCCGCGTGTCGGGTAACGTCGGCCTGCGCTACGTCCGCACGACGGTCAATTCCCAGTCCGAAACGGCGGTGCCCAATCGCAGCGAACTGGGCGTGGTCGATCCCTATGCCACCCGCTGCGTCGCGACGTCGCGAACCTTGCCGGACGGCACCGTCCAGGTCACGCAACCGGGCGGCGTCTGCAACCTGGGCGCGACCGAATATGAGCGGCTGCGGTCGTTCGCCACCAACGGCTATGCGTCGCAACCCGCGTTCTTCACGAACAGCTACGGCTATTTCCTGCCGAGCGCGAACCTCAAGGTGGGGGTGACGCGCGACGTGGTCATCCGCCTCGCGGGATCGAAGGTGCTGACGCGTCCGGACTTCGCCAACATCCGCCCCTATGTGACCTATGCACTGGAGCCGGGTTCGGGCACCGTCACGATCAACGCCGGCAATCCCTACCTGAAGCCGGCCACGGCGTGGCAGTTCGACGCCACCGCGGAATGGTATTTCGCCCGCGTCGGCCAGTTGTCGGTCGACGCCTTCTACAAGACCGTCGACGGTTTCTTCTATCAGTCGCTGGTCAACCGCTCGATCACCAACAATGGCATCACGCAGAACATCCAGGCGCGTGGTCCTGCAAATTACGCCGGCAAGGGCAAGATCAGGGGCTTCGAGGTCGCCTATCAGCAGACGTTCGACTTCCTGCCCGGCTTCCTGAATGGCCTCGGCTTCAACGGCAACTATACGTTCATCGACAGTTCGGGCCTTCCCAATTCCTTCCTGAACGGTGGCACGCCGTCGTCCGGGTCGACCGTCGCCAAGGGCAATCTGCCGCTGGAAGGATTGTCGAAGCACAACTTCAACGCGACGGCCTTCTACGAAAAGGGACCGATCTCGTTACGCGCCGCCTACAACTGGCGTTCGCGGTTCCTGCTGACCGCAGCCGACGTGATCTTCCCCTATACGTCGATCTTCAACGACTCGACCGGGCAGCTCGACGCCTCGGCGTTCATCAATATCAACAAGTACATCAAGCTCGGCGTTCAGGGGGTGAACCTGACGAACACGACCACCAAGCTTCTGCAGGCGTATAAAGCCGGATCCAACGATCTGGCGCCGCGATCCTATTTCACGAACGATCGTCGGTATTCCA
The DNA here is from genome assembly GCF_005503285.1 of Sphingomonas sp. 2SG. Taxonomy (NCBI): domain Bacteria; kingdom Pseudomonadati; phylum Pseudomonadota; class Alphaproteobacteria; order Sphingomonadales; family Sphingomonadaceae; genus Sphingomonas; species Sphingomonas sp. 2SG. The sequence continues at coordinate 115,670 of NZ_SCMZ01000004.1, read as the reverse complement.
TCATCCTGCGCGCCAATTACTGACGGTCGGCACTTGACGCAGCCGCCCCTCCCCTTCTGTTCGCCGATGGGGTGGGGCGGCTGTCCGATTCGTGACAGCTCGCCGTCCCGCTTGGACGGTCAGCCGTTGCCGATCGTCACCGCGTCGCCGAGACTGTCCGCGACATGCGCCATGCCCGGCACCTCCGCCAGCTGACGAAGATCGCTGAACCCGCCGCGATCGTCGCGATAGCGCACGATTTCGAAACCGTGCCCCTTCAGCGCGGGGATCGCATCCAACGCGTCGGCGGTCGCCGTGTTGATGTCGATGGGGGATGTGGCGTTCATAGGTCTGCCAGCTCCTCTGACGGAAGTGTCGCACCGCTTTCGTGCGACAGGCCGCCCGGCGCCTGATCGTGGACGACATAATGGATCGGCTTGAACGATCCGCCGTTCGACGCCGGCGCCGAGCAGGCGGTGAGACCGATCACCAGATCCATCTGTGCGACGAAGCTAATGCTGTCGCCGGCCTTGCTGATCGGTGGCAGGACCGAGAGCTTGCCCGTCGCCGCATCGATCGGCACGTTCATGAAGCAATTGAACGCGACCGGAATCTGATCCGGCGTCACACCGAACTGTGCGAGCGCCGCGGCCAGATTGCCGAAACATCCCCGGTGCCGGGGGAGTTCGGGATAGAAATGGTCGAACGTCGCGTAGGAGCATGGCGTCAGCAGGAAATCATGCACGCCGACCGTATCCGCCACGATCTCCAGCATCGCATTCGATCGATTGGAGTAGAGCGTGTGCCCCGTGGTCAGGCGGATCGTCTCGGCATAATCGAGCGTCCGGCCCGACGACAGCACTTCACCCAGGTCCTCGGCCCGGAAGGCGAGGAGATCGGCGACCTGGCATCCGCGCGGATCGATCACCGTGAGAACCTGCCCTTTGGCGAGCCGAAACGCGTCGCCGCTCCGCTCCGGGATCTCGACGGTTCGATCGGCCAATTGATGATCCCTCACTTGCCGGAATACCGGAACGGGCACTGCCAGCCGCCATCGACGGCCCGGCCGCTGTATTGGCGCGCCTCGCTCGCCTCGCCATGGCGCGACAGCATCGGGTTGCGCGAACCGGCGAGCACCTCGTCGCGCACCATGATCTTCTCGCGCATCGTCTCATACTTGCCCTGCTCGCGCAGCGTCTCGAACTGATCGTGCAGGTTGAAGATCATCGTCGGGCGCGAAAAGCGCCGTGCCGGGCGACTGGCACGCGGATGGAGCCCGACGACGAAGAACGCCTCGCCCCCGAAGGACAAAGAGAAATGCGCGTTGGACGGATCGGGACTGACGCGTTCGTCCCACGCCTGCCCCAGCCACACGTCCTTGTCCGACAGCGACTGGATGCGCTGCCAGATCGCCCGCTCGAACGCTTCCTCGCTGAGGTCGTCCGGCCCGGAGAAGACGACGGCGAAACTGCGGAACAACGACGGCTCCGCGCGATATTGCGCGGCGAAACAGCGTAACCGATCGTGGATACGCAGATCGTCCCACGCACTCGCGATGTCGCGCGCGCCGAGGATGTCGAGCGTGCCCTTCGCCAACGCCGCCTTGGCGCCGACGCAGGGGAAGCCTTGATCGGCGATATAGGCGGAGAGCAGCAGGCTCGCTTCGTCCTCACTGGGGTCCGCCCAGCTGAACATCGGTTTCGTTGATAGCATGACAGGAGAACGAGGCGCGCTTCGCGGCGTTCCTGATCCGGGCCGACCTTGATCCGGCTCAATCAGAAAAGCCACATCGGGGAATGAGCGAATGCCGGTATCCGTGATCGCAACGAAGGGCTTCTCTCGACGAACCACTCGGCGACCGCGCCGGCCGGTCGCGATCCGGCGATGCCGGCTTGACACTGACCCGATAACAGTAGCTTACCCTACGTAACGTCCGCCGGGGGGTGGATCTGAGAACGATAGGGCGCAGGGTGGCAGACGATAAGGATGCCCGTCGGGCAGAAGCGCTTGCGAGACTGCTCGTGTTGGACACGCCTGAAGAGCAGGCGTTCGACGACATCGTCTTCATCGCCTCGCAGACCTGCGATGCACCGATCGCGCTCATCAGTCTGCTCGACTCCGATCGCCAGTGGTTCAAGGCGAGGATCGGCCTTGATGTCAGCGAAACGCCCATCCATCAGTCGGTGTGCCGGCTCGACATCGACGATCCCGGCGTGCTCGAGGTCGCCGATCTGACGGCCGACATGCGGACCAACGACAATCCGCTCGTGACCGGGGACCGCGCGTTCCGCTATTACGCCGGCGCGCCGTTGACGCTGCGGTCGGGCGAAATCGTCGGACGCCTGTGCGTCATCGACACCGAGGCCCGTCCCGGCGGGTTGAGCGATACGCAGAAGACCTTGCTTAATGCGCTCGCCCGGCAGGCAAGCGACCATCTCGAACTGCGCCGGATCGCGCGTGGCAGCGAGCGCCTCGCCGAACTGCAGACCGCGCTCGTCCAGATCGGCGAGAGCATCCGCAACAGCCACGACGTTCAGGCGATGACCCGCGCCGCGTCGGCGATCGTCGGCGCCGTGCTCCAGGTGTCGAGAGCCGGATTCGGCTCAGTCGACGAGGATGTCCGCCACATCGACGTCGAACCCGACTGGACGGCGCCCGGCACCGCCAGCATCGCGGGCCGGCACCGGTTCGAGGATTTTGGCGCCATCCGCGACCACCTCGTGCGTGGCGAGCCGCTTGTCATCGAAAATGTGCTGACCGATCCGCGGACCATCGACAATCCCGGTGCCATGACGGCTATCGGCGTCCACGCGCTGGTCAACATGCCGGTTCGCCAGCATGGCCGTACCGTGGCGGTGCTGATCGTCAACGCCGCCGCGCGGCGCATCTGGCAGCCGGAGGAGCTGACCTTCCTGCGCAGCGTCGCCGACCGGCTGGAAGCCGGCGTCTCGCGCGTGCGTGCCGAGCAGCAGCAGGAGATGCTGAACGGCGAGATCGCGCATCGCCTGAAGAACATGCTGTCGATGGTACAGGCAATCGCGAGCCAGACGCTGCGGGACGTTCCCGATCGCCGTCCCGTCGAAAGCTTCGAGCAGCGGCTGATGGCGCTCAGCGCGGCGCATGACGTGCTGTTGCAGAAGAGCTGGACCGATGCCGACCTGCGCGTCGTCGCCGAGGCGGTCGTCGAGGCGGTCGGCTTCAGCGATCGCGTTCACATGGACGGTCCCGAGGTCGCGCTCGGCTCGCGCGCGGCCTTGTCTTTTTCGTTGGTCATGCACGAGTTGATGACGAATGCGTGCAAATATGGCGCGCTGTGTCAAACCGGAGGGCATGTCGAGGTGAATTGGGCCGTGGAGACGACGCAGGCTGGCGACGAGCTCGTGGTGCGCTGGCGCGAGACGGGGGGACCGCCCGTCATCGCGCCGAGCCGGCGCGGCTTCGGGTCGAAGCTGGTGCGGCTCGGCCTGGCGGGGACGGGCGGCGTCGACTTGCGGTTCGAACCCGACGGACTGCAAGCCGACCTGCGCGCGTCGGTCCGCCAGCTGGCGCAGACGTGATCGGGACAGCTATCATCGAACGTCCGGTCGTGCTCGTCGTCGAAGACGAACCGCTTCTCCGCCTGTTCGCGACCGACATGATCGAGGATGCCGGCTTCGCGGTGATCGACGTCGGCAGCGCCAGTGCGGCGATCGCCGTGCTGGAGAGGCGCCCGGACATCCGCATCGTCTTCACCGACATCGACATGCCCGGCGGCATCGACGGCATCAAACTCGCCGCGTGCGTCCGCGACCGATGGCCGCCGATCAAGATCATCATCACCTCGGAAAAGCCGTGGCCGACCGGCGTCACGCTGCCGACCGATGCGATCTTCTTCTCCAAACCCTATCGTCAGGATCGCGTCATCAGCACGATCCAGCAGATGGCGGCCTGAGCCGCTCGACATCCATTGCCGCCGCGACCTTGCTGTTCGTCACCCCGGACCTGATCCGGGGTCCCGCTACGTTCTTCACGGGTTCCCATCGGGAAGAAGCGGGACCCCGGGTCGAGCCCGGGGTGACGGCAGGGAAGGAGAAGTCGCGGCGCCGACGAGCGTCGATCCGGCCTATTCGACCGCGGTCAGGGCCTCTTCGTGGTAGGCGTTCATCCGCTGCAACGCCGTCTCGCTCAGCGCCACGACATCGTCGTCGACCTCGATCATGCCTTCCGCCCGCAGGTGCTTTATCCAGCGGTCGCCGATCATCTTGTTCTTCGACGTGAGATTAACGGCATTGTCGATATACATCGTCTGTCGCCGCAGCGCAGCAATGTACATGTGAAGCATCATGTCCCACGCATATTCATCGAAGATGTCGGCGGGAAAATGGCCGTAGCGCAAGGCCCTCAGCGCGACCTGCGTCTTGGCCATATCAAGACAGCTTTCGAATGACGCCATTGTTGACCCCTGATCCACCCGCATTTCGGTAGTCGCCACCGGGCTGGCGGTGTATCGATCGTCCGCGGCACGCGTCCAATGCCACAGGGAGACGCGAATGACGAGCCAAATGGATAACGGTCGGCTGCTTGCATTGCTGGATGCGGCCCTGGTCGAAGCCGATCTGATCGGACACACGCTCGCTGCCGCGCTGCTTACCGAATGCATTGCCACGGTGCAGCACAATGGCCGAATGCGCGGTCATTGACCTGAGCATCCACACTATCACGACCGGCATCCTGCCGTCAGAGCGGCAGCAGGACCCGCACCTGCCTCGCTGAACGCCCCTCCGCCTGCCGGCTCACGACACCACCGCACCGCTGCGAACGATCGGTTGATTAAGATACGATAGCGTACTAATCAAAGGGGAGCGTAGAACGAGGGGCGTCAGGATGGTGTCGTTGTCGACCAAGGTCGTGTTTCTCACCGGGGCGACCGGCAACATGGGTCGCGAGGCGGTCAAGCGACTGACCGCGAAGGACGATATCGCGCTCCGTGTCCTCCTCCGCCCGGAGGAGCGCGACGGAAAATTTGCGCGGCGGATGATGGGCATGAAGGGCGTCGAGATCGTCACCGGCGATCTGACCGATGCGCGCTCGATCGAGACCGGCGTCCGCGGGGCGGATACCGTCCTGCACGTCGGGGGACTGGTCTCCCCGTTGGCGGATCATCTGCCGCCCGCGACGGTAAGCGCGGTGAACGTCGGGGGCGCGCGCAATATCATCGCGGCGATCAAGCGCGTCGGCGATCCGGATCGTACCCGATTGGTCTATATCGGCACGGTCGCCCAGACCGGCAGCCGCAACGCGCCGATCCATTGGGGCCGGACCGGCGATCCGATCAAGATCAGCACCTACGATCATTATGCCGTGACCAAGACCCAGGCCGAAGCGATCGTGGCCGAAAGCGGCATCCGGCACTGGGTATCCCTGCGCCAGAGCGGCATGGCGCATTTCGATATGTGGCGGATGTTCGACCCGATCATGTTCCACAATCCGCTCAACGGCGTATTCGAATGGTCGACGGCCAACGACAGCGGCCGGCTGATGGCGGCGGTGTGCGACGATGCGGTTCCCGACAGCTTCTGGCGGGGCTTCTACAATATCGGTGGCGGCGCCGCGTCGCGCGTCGTCAACCATGAATTCATGGCCGGCAGCATGGCCGGTTACCGTGACGTCCTGCGCCCGCACTGGTTCGCGACGCGCAATTTCCACGGCCAATGGTATGCCGACAGCGACCGGCTCGAGGCGCTGGTACCGTTCCGCGAACAGTCGGTGCACGATTATCTGGCGGAAGCGCCCCGGCATATGCCGGCTCTCGCCCGGCTCGTGCCGAAGCTGCTGCCGAAGATGGTGCGCAAGCGCATCGAGAACCTAGCGACCGCGCCGGGCGGATCGCTGCACTGGTTCGCAACCGACGACGCGGCGCACATCGCCGCCTATTTCGGCTCGCGCGCCGCCTGGGAGGCGATTCCGCGCGACTGGGCGACGTTCGAGTTTAAGGAACCGTCGCGCACGCCGACGCTGCTCGACCACGGCTATGACGAGACGATCGCGCCCGCCGACTGGCGGCTCGCCGATCTGCAGGACGCGGCGCATTTCCGGGGCGGCCAGTGCCACGCGGAGAGTTGCGACGGACCGGATCGGCCGGCGGACTGGTCTTGCGCGCTCGGCCACCGCTTTGCGATGACGCCCAATTTGCTGCTGCGCGGCGGCCATTGGTGCCCGACCTGCCAGAGCGACAGCGCGTGCTACGATCGGGTCGCCGAGCGCAGCCCGTTCTTCCGGCAGGTCTGGACCGAACCGACCGCCGCCGCCGACGCATGACGGGGCGTCGGGTCAGCGCAGCGGCAGCGTAAGCCGCGTCGTCGGCCTGCTGAGCGAGTAATTGCGCCCGCGCCACGCGAAGCTGCCCGGCAGGGACGCGGGCCGGGTGATCTCCGCCGTCATGCTGCTGCCCTCGACCCGATAGCGGACACGCACCGGACCGGCAGGCGTCGCCGCGGTCGCATCGACCCGCTTCAGATCGCCGAGCGCCGGCGCGATCCGGACGGACCGATATCCGGCCTCGCCCGGCCCGATGCCGGCAACGATGCCGAGCAGGTCCGCGGTCGGATGCGCGCTCCAGGCGTGACTGTCCGAACGCGTGTCGCCGCGTTCCTCCGGCCATGTCGTATAGTTGAGCTTGAGCAGATCCCGCCACGTATCGAGCAGGCGCAGATACCGGTCCCCCTGCCCGGCGTGGACGAACGCCTGGGCGAGATACCAGGCGAAATAATAGCTGGTCGTGAACAGGCCGGCGGGCGCGTCGATCCCCTTGCCCGGCGCGACGATCCGGTCGAGGATCGCCCTCGCTTCCTCCGGCGTCGCGACATCGTACAGGATCGCCAGCGCGTTCATATGCTGGCTGAAGACCGTGCCGTCGGGATTGTCCGCGAACAGGCCGCGGGCGGGCACCCAGCAGCGGGTGCGGATCGCCTGCTTGACCGCTTCCGCCTTCGCCGCGTCCGCCTCGCCCCGCGCCCTGTCGCCCAACGCCGCTTCGATCCGCGCACCCTGTTGCAAGGCGCCCAGCCAGCTGACGCTCATCAGGCAGCTTTCGTTCGTACTGCCATAGGACGGGAAGATCTTGCGGTCGGTGGCGGGCTGGCCGACCCAGTCGATGAAATTCCATTGCGGGTTCTTGCCGAGCAGGCCGCTCGGCTGCTGCCACGGCTGGAACCAGTCGATCACCTGCCGCATCCGGTCCAGGTGGCGGACGATCGGGGCTGTGTCGGGCTGCCGCATCCGCCAATCGTCGAGCATCGCGACCCAGATCAGCGAAAACGGCGCGATGACGTTGCTGGTCCGCTGCGGATAGGCACCGTCCATCAGGCCGCCGTCGACGTTCGATCCGGCATAGGCATCGATCGCCTGTTCGGCGAGGCGGGGATCGTCGGCGACCGCGTAGGAGATCAGCATCTGCAACCGGGTGTCACCGGTATATTGCAGCTGCTCCCAATAAGCCGTGTCCATATAGGTTTCGTGCGCGTCGATCCGCGCCGTCCGCCAGCCCACGTCGAAGATGCGGGTCAGCGTCGGATCGTCGCTGGCGAAACGGCCGACCTGACGGAACGGATAGCCGGTCTCGAACGCGCGCAGCCCGGTCAGCACGAGCGGCTGCGCCTTGGTGGTCACCGCGATCTCGGCATAGCGCCACGTCCGCCACCACAAGGGTGCGAAGGTCCGCGATCGGCCATCGGGCAGGAAGGTGTCGTGGATGCCGAAGATGGTGCGATCGCCGATCAGGTTGCGGTCGCCCTTCTTGCGGTTGGCATCGTACAGCGCCTCCGACCAGGTCAGCGTGATCGTCGATCCCGCCCCGCCGCTCACGTCGAGTTCGGGATAGGCGGAGACCATCGCGTCGCGCTGGATCAGCAATTTGACGCTGCTGTTGGCGGGCACCGTCACGGCTTGCCGTGGAAAACGCGCGCCGCCGGCAAGGTCGGTGCGGACGACCGTACCGGGCGTGGTGGCGTCATAGGATTGCAGCGGCAACCGGTCGGCGACGAGCGTGCGCCCGGCCGCCTCCGGCGCCGCCACGGCATCCTGCCAGCCGGCGCCGCGCTCGACCGGGCCGGTCCAGTCGACATCCGCCTTCGCCGCGTCGATCGTTTCGGGATGACCGGCGACATAGAACCAGCCGCCCTTGATGATCTGGCGCCAGCCGTTCTCGAAGCCGTGCCCCGCATCCCGGTGCACCCGCCAGCCGGGACGGTCGGTCGACAGCGCCGCCGCCTCGCCGTCGCCCGCCAGATGGAAGCCGGTCGCGACGCTCTGCTGGAAATTGGGCGCGGTCTGCGTGAAGAGCGCGGCCCCCTCGGCGTTCCGGACCTGTTGCGGTGTCGGGTCCGGCGGCAGCTTCAGCGGCTTGACGCCGTTCCATACGACCGCGGCGACGACGTTGCGGCCGCGCGTCAGATAGGGTGCGAGATCGACCGCCGTCTCGCGCCAATGTGCGACGTCGCCGGTCGATGGCCCTGCCGCCACCCGCCGGCCGTTGACGTAGAGGATGAAGCGATTGTCCGCGCTCACCCGCACCGGATAGCGGCGCGGCTGCACGGCAAGATCGACCGTGCGCCGGAAATGCAGCACCACCGGATTGGCGGCTGCGGGCAGATCCGCCTGGGTGATCCAGCCCTGCACCGCGGGCTGGGCGATGGCTGCGCCGCTGACGCCCGCGAGGATCAGCGCGATCGATGCCGAGGCTTTCATCATGGACTCTCCGTCGCGCACCATTGTGCCGGCATCATCGCCGGATCTCGACCGTCACCGGCCCGACGAGGCCGGCGGGCACCGGCTTCAACATCTTGTACCCCGCCAGCTTCGGGTCGATCATCGCATTCTGCGGCGTATTGGCGATCGCGATCGCCAGATCGTTCGATCCGGCGCGGACCGCGTCGGTGATATCGACGCGGAACGGCGCGGTGATCACGGGCTGCAGCGCACGGCCGTTGACCGACACGGTCGCCATGTCGTGCACCACGCCGAGATCGAGGATGATCCGCGGCTTGCCCCCGGAAAGCCAGCCCGGCTCGACCTGCATCCGCCGCCGGTAGGTCCCCGTTCCCGAAAAGGACGAAAGACCGTCGATCGAACGCCAATCGCCTAACGTGATGGCATCGATCGTGCTGCTGAACGGCTGTCGTCCGCTATGTCCGGCCGCGCCGAACGTCCAGCCCGAGGCGGGCAGCGCGATCCGTTCGACCGCGACCCGCGGAATTACGTCCCGTGGCCCGGTTGCCGGATCGGCCACCAGCAGGGCACTTTCGCCCCCCGCCAGCGGCAGCGCGATGCGGACGCCGGCACCGCCGGGTTCGACCGCGACGGGGGCGATCGACCCGTCCATCGCGTTCCAGCGCGACACGCCGCGCGCGCCGGGCAGGACCATGCCGGCATCGCGCGGGCTGTCGGCGAGATTGTGGACGAAGGTCACCGTGCGGTCGCCGACGCGCCGCTGGACATAGACGACATCCGCGACATCGCCGGCGGTGAAGGTCAGATTGGCCGGCACGCGCGCCGTGCGCAACGCCGGCACGATCCCGCCGAGCGGCAGGACCCGACCGCCGGCCTTCAGCGTCGCGGCGATCGCGGTTTTGACGCGACGGTCGCGCCGGATCGCATCCGCCAGGCCTTCGTCGCGATCCGGCGTGCGATCGGTGAAGATCACCGGCAATCCGGCCTTGGCGAAACGGGCGATCGCCTCGGCGGTCTCGGCGCGGATGCCCGCGATCGGCGGCAGCACCAGCGCAGGATAACGCGCGCCGCCGCGGGCGACGAGCTGGCGCCGCTCGACACGGGCATCGGCGATCGCATCGGGATTGATCCGGTCGAAATCGTAACCGCCCGCGATGAAGGCCTTTTCGGCGGCCTGCTTGCCCGCGCCGCCATCCTCGATCCCGACATAATAGCCGGTCTGGCCGTAGAAATAGGCGAGAGGCACGACGGGTTGCCCCTGCTGCAACACCGACTGCATGCGGCCTAGATAGCGCGCGAGCGTCGGCACGCCGGCCCATATCGGATTGCTTTCGGTGAACATCGTGCTGAAGCCGAGCGCGAACGGGCTGGGTTGGAAGGCGTGCCAGCCCGGCCACGCGCCATCGGTCAGGCGATAATCATGGCCATGCAGGATCATGCTGTTGACCCCGCCGGCGAAGATCAGGTCGGCGCGGCGGCGCAGTTCGTCCGGGGTGACGTCATACGGGCGATCCTTCCACACCAGACTTTCGGCGGAGACGATCCAGTGGCCGTAGAGGTCGGCACCGGAGCGCGCGAACCGCATGAAATAGGGATCGCCTTCGTGGACCAGATCCTCGGTCTCGGGGATATCGACGATGCCGTAACCGCGCACGATGTCGATCGCGCCGCCGTGCGCCTGGAACTTCGCCTGCAAGCCGTGCGCGTGGTTCCACGCGACATAGGGCTTGATAAAGCCGTCGAACATCAGGTCGGACACGGTCCGGCGATAATCGGCACGGACGCGTTCGGCGGTGGCGTCGCCGGCCTCGAAATAGGGCGGCGAGAAATGCTCGCTCCACGCCTGCATCCAGCCCGGCTGCAAGGTCAGCGGCAGATAGTGCGTCAGGTCGTAGCCGCGCCGCTTGCGGAACTCGGTGAGGAACTGACGCCCCCACGGCAGGTCCTGCATCAGCTCCAGACTGTCGACGAAGGTCGAGCGGATGCCGATTGGTTTCGTGCCGAGCGGATCGCCGACGCGCGCGGCATGCGCGGCGAAGGCGGCCGGGTCCATGTGATCGAGGATGAGCTGCGGCCCCTGCCCGGCCGAGCCCAGTACGCCCATGTTCGAGGCATATTGCTTGAAGACGAAGACCTGCCATGTCCCCGCCGGCGCCTGCCAGTCGAGCGTGCCGTCGGTCCGGAGCTTGTCGGTCAGGACGACCGCGCTGGCCGTGTCGAGCGCGCCCGAAGCGATGACGTCCTTCCACGGGGAAAGCTCCACCCCCATCATCGTGCTGGTGTCGGTCTTCAGCTGCGGCGCGGTGCCGCGCATCGCGACGACCGCGACGATCCTCGCCTGCGCGTCCATCCGTGCCGGCCAGTCCGCCACGCGCGGGTCCTTCACGCGCGCGTCGAACATCGAGAGCGCGCCGAGCCGCTTGGTCCGCGTCGGCATGACCAGCTTGACCGGAGCCCCGGTGCCGCCGGTCACCTGCGTGCGCGCCATGGTCAGCTCGACGAACGCCTTTTCGGGCGGAATGGCGAACCCGCCGCCCGACGGCCATGCCGATCCGAGCGTATAGTCGAGCGTCAGTCCCCGCGCCGCCGCGGCCTTCGCCGCCGCGCGGACATGGCCGAAGAAGGCGGGTTCGGCATAATCGTTGACGCGCGCCTTCTCGTCGGGGGTCAGCGTCGCGAAATTGGGGGCCAGCGCCTGGATCTCCGCGCCGCCGAAGCCCGCCGCATCGATGACGCCGATCTCGCGCTCCAGCTCGGCATCGTTGACCGCGCCGCCCGGCCACCACCAGCGGAAGCGCGGGCGCGCCTCCTTGGGGGGATTGCGGAAGCCGTCCTCCAGCGACTGGGCCGCCGCGGGCGCCCCCGTCAGCATCAATGCGGCGAGACACGCCCCGGTCATCATCGCGTGGAGCCGCATGGCGGTTCGATCCTCTATCAGGGCTTCAGGGTTTGTTTCGAGAGCCTGACCCGCGTACGCAGGCTGGTCTGCGTCGCCGAAGGCCCGACCTCGATGCCATAGGCTCCGGCCGGCACGATCCAGCGCCGCGCCTTGGCGTCGTAATCGCCGATCACGCGCGGGTCGGCGACCACCGACACCTCGCGCGTCTCGCCCGGCGCCAGCATCGGCTTGCCCCAGCCGATCAAGCGCTTGGCCTTGCCCGGCCGGGTCACATAAACCTGCGGCACGTCGGCGCCGGCGCGCTGCCCGGTATTGGTGACGGAGAAGCGCACGGTCAACGCCTTGCCGCCGGTGGCGGCGAGCCGGTCGTAGCGGAAGCTGGTGTAGCTGAGCCCGTGCCCGAACGGATAGAGCGGCGCGAGCCCCTTGGCCGCATACCAGCGATAGCCGGCGTCCGCGCCTTCGGGGAAGGTCACCGCGAAGGGCTTGGTGCCGGCCATGATGCCGTAGATCGCCCGCGTCGCCGCGTCGGCCGGCACCGCATCGCTGCCCGGCAGCGCCGGATTGGGCAGTTGCGACAGCGACGCCGGGAAGGTGACGGGCAGATGCCCCGACGGATTGACCGCGCCGGTGAGCACGCGCGCGATCGCCTCGCCGCCGCGCTGGCCGGGGAACCATGCCGCGACGATCGCCGGCACCCGGTCACGCCACGGCATCGCGACGGGGTTGCCCGTCTCCAGCACCACGACGGTGCGGGGATTGGCCGCAGCCACCGCAGCGATCAGCGCGTCGCCGTTGCGGTCGAGCGACAGGTCCTTATTGTCCGCGGCCTCGGTCGACCATTTCTCGCCGAAGACGATCGCGACATCCGCGCTTCCGGCGGCGGCCGCGGCGGCGGCCGGATCGCTGCCGTCGACGAAGGTGATCTGCGCGTCAGGCCGGATCGCCTTCAGGGCCGCGAGCGGGGCGGTGCCGCCGTAGCTGCGCTTGGCGAACGATGCCGCGCCGCCACCCGTCTGGCGTTCCTCCAGCGTGAAGCCGCCGACCGGGCGAACCTGACTGGACCCGCCGCCCGACAGCACGCCGATATCGGCATGGCCGCCGATCACCACGATCGTGCGCGCAGTCGCGGCGAGCGGCAGCACCCCGCCCTCGTTGCGCAGCAGGACGATCCCCGCCTCCGCTGCGCGCAGCGCGACCTCGCCGTTCCTCGCATAGTCGATCGTCGCGCCGCCGGTCGCCGGGTGATCGACGACGCCGCTGGCGTACATCGTGCGCAGGATACGGCGCACCGAGGTGTCGATCGCGCCCTGCGGCACGCGGCCCTCGCTGACGGCGGTCTGCATCAGGTCGGAGAACCAGCGCTTGCCGTCGATCTGCTCGCCCGATTGCTGGTCGAGCCCTTTCAGGATCGCCTCGGACGAATGCACCGCCCCCCAATCCGACATGACGAAGCCCTCGAAGCCCCAGTCCCGCCGCAGCACGTCGTTGAGCAGGAACGGATTCTCGCAGGAGTAAACGCCGTTCACGCGATTGTAGCCGCACATCACCGCATGGGGATCGCCCTTCTCCATGCCGATCTCGAAGGCGAGCAGGTCGCTCTCGCGCAACGGCGCCTCCGCCATGTCGACGGTGTGGACGCTACGCCCGGTCTCGATCGCATTGGCGGCGAAATGCTTGATCGTCGCGATGATATGGTTGGACTGGACGCCGGCAATCTGCGCGCCGACCAACGTACCGGCAAGCAACGGGTCCTCACCAAGATACTCGAAATTGCGGCCGGCGCGCGGGTCGCGGACGATATTGACCCCGCCGACCAGCATGACGTTGAAGCCCTTGTCGCGCGCCTCGCCGCCGATCATCGCGCCGCCCTCGCGCGCGACGGCCGGGTCCCAGCTCGCCGCCAGCGCCATACCGGACGGCAGCGCGGTCGCGACGTCGCCCTTGCGCAGGTCGTTGAGGTTGGACACGCCGAGGCTGGCATCGGTCTCGGTGAGATCGGGGATGCCGAGCCTCGGCACCCCCATGATGATCCCCGCGCCGATCGGCACGCCGGCCGGACGTTTGGCGGCGGGGAGCAGCGACGGCATCGGGCCGTGCAACAGCCGGATCTTCTCCTCCGGCGTCATCGCCTGCACCGTCGCCGCCGCCCGCGCATCCGCAGACCGTGTGCGATCGACGGATTGCGCGATGGCGATGGACGACGTCGCGAGCAGCGCCACACATGCGATCCGCCGCATCGTCATCAGTAGGTCACCCGGAAGTTGAGGCCGAATTCGCGGGGCCGCACCGCCGTGCCGACCGAGTAGCCGGTCGGGAACGCGCTATAGTCGACCTGGGTCGACCCCCGCGTCGTCAGCACCGCGACGTTGGCGAGGTTCTTGGCGAATACCGAGAATTCATAGCTGTCGTTGGGTCCGCGCACGCCGAAGAAGACGCTGTTGTTGAGCAGGTCGCCATATTTGACGTTGATGAACGGATCCTCGCGCTTCGGTACGTAATTGGCGAGACCGCGCAGGAACAGTTCGCGATTGCCGCTCACCGGCACGCGATATTCGGCGTTGATGCTCACGCCCCATGGCGCCTGATCGCTGAGGCGACCGTTCAAGCGGCAGAAGGCGACGTTCTGCCCGACCGGCACGCGCTGCGCACCGACCGAATCGGGGATGCCGTCACCGTTGAAGTCGTTGCAGGGCGCGGTCGCATTCTTGAACTTGGCATCGTTGTAGGTGGCGCTGAGCCCGAGCTGGAGCTGGGTACCGATGCGCGTCGACAGCGTACCCTCGACGCCGCGCACGCGGGCATCGCCGTTGAAGGTGAGCGCGGCATTGTTGTCGACCACGCCGTCCTTGCCCGTCGATACGGCGAGGTAGGAGTTGGTATAGGCCAGGTAATTCTTGAAGTCCTGCTGGTAGAGCGCCAGCGTGAACTGCACCTTTCGGTCGGCGAACGCCCCCTTGATGCCGACTTCGTAATTGTTCGACGTTTCCGGCTTGGTGACCAGCAGGCTCTCGTCGAGCCGCGCCGTCGTGGTATTGAGGCTGCCGGGTCGATACGACCGCCCGTAGGTGGCATAGGCGGTCAGGTCGCGGCTGAATTCATGCCGGAAGCTGGCGCCGCCGGTGAGCTGACGGAAGGTCCGGTTGCGATTGTCCGGGCTGACCCCGGAACTGACGATCGGCACCGGGCCGAGGATCGCGCCGCTCAGCGTCTGGACGAAGTCGCTGCGGACCTTCGTTTCCTGATAGCGCAGACCGACTTGCAGCTGATCCTTGCCGGTCACCTGGAAACGGTGATCGGTGAAGACGGCATAGGTGTCCGACTTGCTCGGCACGATTACGCCGACGTCGAGTTTGGGAACGAACTGCGGCGGCGTTCCGGCCGGCACGAACTGGAACAGATACTGGTCCTGTGCCACCGTCGTGTTCGAGGTGCTGTGCTCGTAATAGCCGCCGACGAGGAAGTTCCAGAATCGATTGCCCTGCGAGGTCAGGCGCAGCTCCTGCGAGATCTGCTCGTTCTTGGTCTGGAACGACTGGTTCTGCGAGAAATTGGGCAGCGAGCCGCCATAAGCGATGTCGTTGACCCGGCCCTGATCGATATTCTGATACCCGCCGATGTAATTCACGGCGACGCCGCCGAGATCGAGTCCGGCGGCGAGGCTGACGATATGCCCCTTGTAATTGTAGCGGCCCGGCTTGGTCACCAGCGCGCTGCGGTCGGACGGGGTGAGGACGGGGTTCGTGGTCTGGCCCGGCAGCGTGAACAGCATCGGGCTGGTGAGCGTCCGGTTGTTCAGATACTGATAGGTCAGATCGAAATTGAGCCGCGAGGTCGGCTGGAACGCGACGCTGAGACGGCCGCTCTCGGTCTTGTCGCGATCCTGATCGCCGGTGCGCAGATTGGTGACGCCCGTCCCGATGTTGCGGTCGAACAGGCCCGCGGCGCGAACGGCAAGAACGCCGGGGATCAGCGGTACGCTGACCGCGCCCTGCGAATTGATGCCTTGCTGCGTGGTCAGCGTCTGCTGGAAATAGCCGTCGATCTCGTTGAGGTCGGCGCGCCGCGTCGCGATCGTGATCGCGCCGGAGGGCGACGTCCGGCCGCGCAGCGTCCCCTGCGGACCGCGCAACACCTCGATCTGGCCGACGTCGTACAGCGCGCGGAAGGCGCTGCTCGCGTCGAGCGGGGTCTCGTTGAAATAGATGTCGACGGTGGGCGACGTGCCCGAATTCGGATCGAAGCCGACGCCGCGCAGGGTGACCGAATTCGTCGTCGGCTCCTTCGCCGTCAGGCTGAGGCCGGGCGCGAGCTGATCGATCTCGGCGAAGCTGCGCAGGTTGAGCTTCTGGATCGTATCGCCCTGCACGACGTCGACCGATTTGGGCACGTCCTGCAGCCGCTCGGCGCGCTTGTTGGCGGTGACGATGATGTCGCCGCTATCGCCCGGCGCGGGCGGCGTGGTCGCGGTATCGGTCGCCGACTGGGTCGCAGCAGGCGCCGGCGTGGTCGCGGAGTCCGCAGCTTGCTGTGCGAACGCAGGCGCCGTCATCAGCGCGATGCATGATACCGACAAGATCGAAACGGTTTTCAGACGCATGATCGTCCTCCCCTAAGCGGATGGCCGCGCCTTACGTGGAACGTACCATATTGTGGGATCAGTTCTTACAGGCTGATCTATCACAAGTCAATATATAGTTCGGTCTCGTATCATATTATCTCGCGACGATGGGCTCAGCGCTCGTCCTCGAGCTTCGAGAAGCGCCAGCCGTAGAGGGCGACGATCGCGAACGAGACGGCCGGCAGCACGAATGCCGCGGGTGCGCCGTAGCGCTCGGCAAGCAACCCCATCGGATAGGGCAAGGCGACGCCGCCACCGATCGCCATCACCATCGCCGACGCGCCGCGCTTGGCGCCGCGGCCGAGATCGCGGACACCCAGCGCGAAGATGGTCGGGAACATCGTCGACATGAAGAAGAAGACGCCGATCATCGCGATCAGCGACACGCGGTCGACACCCGCGGCGACGACGAGCGACAGGACGACGTTCGCCACCGCGAACACGGTCAGCAACTGGCGCGGCCCGACACGGGCGAGCAACGCGGTCGAGGCGAACCGCCCGACCATATAGGTCATCAGCGCGAAGGACAGGAGATAGGCCGCGCCGCGCGCGGTCAGCCCGTCCCAGGTCGTCACCGCGACGTTGATGAACAACGCGCCGATGCCGACCTGCGCGCCGATGTAGATCGCCTGCGTCACCACGCCGAGCACGAAGTGGCGGCGCGCGAGGATGCCGCCGCTGCGTCCGCCCTCGACGGCGTGGCTGTCTTCCGAAATCTCCGGCAGATGCGCCCGCGCCACGAAGAGCGCGAAGACGACGATCGCGACGCCGATGCCGGCATAGATCATCCGCACGTTGTCATGCGCGCCGCCCGCCGCGGCAGGACCGTCGGCGAAGAACAGCGTCCCGCCGATCAGCGGCCCGATGAACGTGCCGAGCCCGTTGAACGACTGGGCGAGGTTGAGCCGACGCGAGGCATCCTCGGGCGGGCCGAGCACCGCGACATAGCTGTCCGCGGCGGTTTCGAGACAGGCGAGGCCCGCGGCGAGCACGAACATCGACAGCACGAACGGCAGGAACGTACCCGACGCCGCCGCCGGGATGAACAGGAAGGCGCCGATCGCCGTCACCGCCAGCCCGGTGAGGATGCCAATCTTGTAGCCCGCCCGCGCCAGCCACAGCCCCGCGGGCAGGCTGACGACGAGATAGGCGCCGAAATAGGCGATCTGGAGCCACGTCGATTCGGCCGTGCCGACGTGCAGCGTGTCCTGGAAATGCTTGTTGAGCACGTCGAGCAGGCCGTAGGCCAGCCCCCAGATGAAGAAGAGGCTGATCGCGAAGGACAGCGCGACGCGCAGGGTGCGCCGCGGCACCTCCGCCGCATGGACGGGGACGGGAGGCATCACGGGCGGGTCTCCAGATCGAGATCGAGGCGGTAGAGGCGATTGGCGTTGCCGCCGAACAAGGCGCAGCGTTCAGCGCGGCTGAAATCGGCGACGATGGCATGATAGGCGGACAGATGCCGGTCGACCGTCCCGAACAATCGATCGGTCGGCAGGTCGCTGGCGAACATCACGCGGTCGGTGCCGAACAGCTCGATCGCCTCGCGGATGAGCGGGCGGACGCGATCCTCGGTCCAGTCGCGCCACGCAAAGCCCATGCCGGAGATCTTGATCGCGACGTGCGGCAGCGCCGCGAGCTGGCGGATGCCCTCCCGCCATCGGGCAAGGCCATCGGCATCGGTCAGCACCGGCATCCCCATGTGGTTGAGGAACACCGGCACGTCGTCGTGCCGCGACAGGACGGGGACGAGGCCGGCGACCTGGCCGGGATAGCATTGCAGATCGAACGACAGGCCATGTACCGCCAGTCGCGCAAAGCCGCGGCGCCATTCCGGCATCAGCGTCATATCCTGCAACGTATAGGTCCGCCGGGTCTCGGCATGCCAATTGACGATCTGGCGGATGCCGCGAACGCGCCGCGACTGCGCCTGCTGGTGCAGCGCATCGTCGACGCAGGGCGCGGTCAGGTCGGCGAAAGCGACGATAGCCGTCGGCAGACCGCCCGCATCCGCCAGCCGGTCGAGCCAGGCGGTCTCCGCCAGATCCTCGTCCGGCCGCGCGCCGGCATCGATATGGACGACGCCGGCGACGGTCCACGCGGCGGTCTCCGCCCGGTAATCGGCGGGCAGATAGGTTTGCGCGATCGCCGAGACGTCGCCGTTCGGCCCGCCGTCGCCGAACGGCGGGGCGAGCCAGTCGTAGCGCAGCTGCGCGAGGTCCCAGAAATGGACGTGCGCGTCGACGAAGGGGATGTCGTTCATAATCCTCTCCCCGGGGCGCCCGGCGTTCCGGGTCACCGCGATTTCGTATCAAAAGGTCGTACGGCCGCCCGACGTGTCGAAGGTCGCCGCGGTGGTGAAGCTGCACTCTTCGGACGCCATGAAGCAGACCATCGCGGCGCTCTCGTCGACCTCGCCGAGCCGCCCCATCGGGATCTTGGAGCGCATATAGTCGACCTGGCTTTGCGGGAGCTGCGCGAGGATCGGGCTTTCGAACGTCGCCGGCGTGATCGCATTGGCGACGACGCCCTTCCCCGCCAGTTCCTTGCCGAGGCTCTTGGTGAAGCCGATCACCGCCGCCTTCGATGCCGAATAGGCCGAGGCGTTGGGATTGCCCTCCTTGCCGGCGACCGAGGCGACGTTGACGATCCGGCCATAGCCCTGCGCCAGCATCGCCGGCACGATCGTGCGGTTGCAATAGAACAGCCCGTCGACGTTGACGCTCATCACGTTCAGCCAGCTCTGCACGGGATATTCGTGCACGGGCGCGGTGGCGCCGGTGATGCCGGCGGAGCAGACGAGCACGTCGACCCTGCCCAGCGCCGCATGGCTCTCGGCGAAGGCGCCCTCCACCTCGGACAGTTCGGCGACGTTGAGCGCGGCGACATGCGTCGCGCCCACCTCGGCCGCCGCGGCCTCGAGCATGCTGGCGTTGAGATCCCACAGCGCGACCGTGCCGCCCTCGGCGACGATCCGTCTGGCGACCGCCTTGCCGAGGCCGGAGGCGCCGCCGGTGACGATCGCGGCGCGGCCGGCGAAGCGTCCGGGGAAGATCGTCATGCCGCCTCTCCCGTGCGCGGATGGCGCCAGGCGACGACGCTCTGCGTCTGCGTGCCCAGTTTCGCGATCGACAGCGTCATCGTGTCGCCGGCCGCGAGGTAGATCGCGTCGGGCTTCTTGCCCTCACCGACACCGGGCGGCGTGCCGGTGATGAGCAGGTCACCCGGCTCCAGCGTGACATATTCGCTGACGTAGGAGATCAGTTCGTCGACCGCGAAGATCATCGTCTTCGTATTGCCGGTCTGCATCCGCACGCCGTTGACGTCGAGCGACATGGCGAGGTCCTGCGGATCGCCGATCTCGTCCGGCGTCACCAGCCACGGGCCGACCGGGCAGAAGGTGTCGTGCCCCTTCCCCTTCGACCATTGCGTGCCGCGCTGCTTCTGGTTGAACCGCTCCGACACGTCGTTGACCAGCACGTAGCCGGCGACGTGATCCAGCGCCGCGGCGCGATCGACGTAGCGGCAGGTCTTGCCGATCACCACGCCCAGCTCGACTTCCCAATCGCCGTGCATCGCGCCTTTCGGCAGGATCACGTCGTCGTCCGGTCCGTTCAGGCTCGACAGCGCCTTCATGAACATCATCGGTTCGGTCGGGATCGGCAGGTTCGATTCGATCGCATGGTCGCGATAGTTCAGGCCGATCGCGACGATCTTGCCGATCCCGGCGAGCGGCACGCCGTAGCGCGGGTCGCCCGCGACCAGCGGCAGCGTCGCCGCGTCGACGCCGGCGAGCGTCCGCAGCGTTTCGACGGTGATGTCGGACACGATGCCGGACAGGTCACGGATGTGGCCGTCGGCGTCGACGAGACCGGGCGTCTCGTCGCCCTTGGGGCCATAGCGGCAAAGCTTCATGGATCGATCCTCAATGGGTGTAGGGGCGGTGGAGCGGCACGGCGCGGTTGAGCTCGACGCCGAAGCCGGGCTTATCCAGGGCACTCGCCTTGAGGCGGCCGTTGACCGGCACCGGCTCGCCGAGCAGCTGCGGCGCGAACATCGGCACCACTTCGGTCGGGCCGGGATGCATCATCAGGAATTCGGCGAACGGCGAATTGTGGCGCGTGACGACGAAGTGATAGCTGTAGACCGACGAGCCGTGCGGCACGACCATCTTGCCCTTGGCGTCCGCCAGCGCGGAGATCTTGAGCAATTCGGTCACGCCGCCGCACCAGCCGACATCGGGCTGGATGATGTCGCAACAATCCATCTCCAGCAGCATCCGGAAGCCCCAGCGGGTCGCCTCATGCTCGCCGGTGGTGACCAGCATCCCCTTGGGGACGTTGCGCTTCAGCTCGGCATAGCCCCAATAATCGTCGGGGCTGATCGCCTCCTCGATCCATTTGAGGCCATGGTCGTGGCAGGCGATGGCGAGGCGGGTGGCGTAATCGACGTCGAGCGCCATCCAGCAATCGTACATCAGCCAGAAATCGGGGCCGACCTTCTCACGCATGTCGGCGAGCAGGGCTACGTTCTTGTGCAGTCCCTCCAGCCCCTCGGCCGGACCATGGTGCAGTGGCAGCTTGCCGCCGATGAAGCCCAGCTCGTTGGCGACATCGGGGCGCGCGCCGGTGGCGTAGAATTGCAGCTCGTCGCGGACCGCACCGCCGAGCAGGTGATAGACCGGCTCCTGCCGCAGCTTGCCGAGCAGGTCCCACAGCGCGAGGTCGACGCCCGAGATGGCGTTGATGACCAGCCCCTTGCGCCCGTAATATTGGGTCGAGAAGTACATCTGGTCCCAGATCTTCTCGTAATCGGCCGGGTTGCGGCCCTCGAGAAAGCGGGCGAGATGCTTCTCGACGATATAGCAGGCAGGCTCGCCGCCGGTGGTCACCGCGAAGCCGATCGTGCCGTCGTCCGCCTCGATCTCGACCACCAGCGTGCCGAGCACGTTGATCCCGAAGCTCTGCCGCGACTGGCGGTATTCGGGATAGCGCGCCATCGGCGTCGCGATGTGATCGTCGATCCAGTGGCCCTCCCCCTGGTCGTGATAGTCCGCGCCACCGCCGCGTACGACGAACGCCCGCACGTGCTTGATCTTCGCCAGCATGATTCCTCTCCTGCGTTGCCCCTCGCATACCGAAAGGATACGACTACGTACAATAAATATTTTCCACATGATGAAACATGGTGTAAGCCCGTGGGATGGAACCGGAGAGAAACGCGGCCCAGCCCCAGACCGGGGCGGGCGGCAGCCAGACCTTGATGCGGGGCCTCGACGTGGTCGAGGCGGTCGCACGCGGCGCGACGACGCTGACGCCGATGGCGGCGCAGCTCGGGCTCAGTCGCAGCACGACGCATCGCCTCGCCTCCTCGCTGGTGGAGCGCGGCTATCTCGCATTCACGCCGCGTGCCGGCTATCGGCTGGGGCCGAAGCTGCTCGAACTGGGACAGCTTGCGCACGAGCAGGCGGACATCGTCCAGGTCGCGCGGCCGCATCTCGAGGAGCTGTCCGCCAGGACCGAGGATACGGTGCATTTCGGCGTGCTCGACGGCGACCGCGCACTCTACCTCGACAAGATGCCCGGCCGGCGCCGCATCACCATCTCGTCGCGGATCGGCGACCGGCAGCCGCTCACCTCGACCGGGCTCGGCAAGGCGCTGATGATCGACCGGCCCGCCGCCGTCTGGATCGCGCAGCTCGACGCCGATGCGCGCGATGGCGGCCTGCCGGTCGATCGCGACCTGTGGCTGGCGCGGATGCGCGACTATGCCGCGACCGGCTGCGCCTTCGACCTCGAGGAGAACGAAGACCAGATCCGCTGCGTCGCCGCGCCGGTGCGCGATGCCGGCGGGGCGATCGTCGGCGCGCTCAGCGTGTCGAGCGCCGCACAATATATGAACGACGCGCGCATGCGGGATCTGGCCGATCTGGTCGTCACGACCGCGCACGACATCAGCCGGGACCTCGGATGGTCCGACAAGGAGAGCCCCATTGTTGCTTGAAGGGAAGACGGTCCTCATCACCGGCGGGTCGTCTGGGATCGGCGCCGCCGCCGCGGTCGAGGCCGCCCGCCAAGGTGCCGATGTCGCGATCAACTATATCGACGCGGATGCCGGCGCGCACGACGTCGTTGCCCGCATCGAGGCGCTCGGGCGCCGTTGCGTCGCGCTGAAGGGCGACGTCGCCGAGCCCGATACCGCCACGGCATTCGTCGGCCGGGCCGCGGATTCGCTGGGCCGGGTCGACGTCTTCGTGTCCAACGCCGGCATCTGTCCGTTCCATGCGTTTCTCGACATGCCGGGCGCGACGTTCGAGCGGACGATGGCGGTCAACCTGCACGGCGCCTTCTATATGGTGCAGGCCGCCGCCAACCGGATGGTCGCGCAGGGCGGTGGCGGCGCGATCGTCGCCGTCTCGTCGATATCGGCGCTGGTCGGGGGCGAATATCAGACGCATTACACGCCGACCAAGGCGGGCGTGCATTCGCTGATGCAATCCGCCGCGATCGCGCTCGGCCGGCACGGCATCCGCTGCAATTCGGTCCTGCCGGGCACGATCCTCACCGAGATCAACCGCGACGATCTGGCGGATACCGGCAAGCGCGAGCGGATGGCGGCGCGGGTTCCGCTCGGCCGGCTCGGCGAACCCGAGGATCTCGCCGGTCCGATCGTCTTCCTCGCCTCCGACATGGCGCGCTACGTCACCGGCGCGGCGCTGCTCGTCGACGGCGGCGCCTATGTGAACCTGCAATGATCGGCAGACCGATGCACATCGTCGCCCTTCTGGCCCTCCTCCTCGCGCCGCTCGCGGCCACCGCGCAGACCGTGCCGCCGTCGCTGCCGGTTCCCGCCGAATTCGCGACCGCATTGCCGCTCCGCACCGGCGATGTGCCGAACGGCAATGGTCCCGAACAGTGGAACGGCAAGCCGGGGGCGATGTCGGTCCGGAACACCGTGTCCTCGAGCCTGGTGCCGGTGCTCCCCGATATCGGCAAGCGCACCGGCGCCGCGGTGGTGATCGCCCCGGGCGGCGGCTTCATGACGCTGGCCTGGGACCACGAGGGGATGGAGGTCGCCCGGGTCATGGCCGATCATGGCATCGCCGCCTTCGTCCTGAAATACCGCGTCGATCCGACGCCGCGCGACCCGGCCGGCTTCGGTCGCGCGATGTCGGCGCGGATGACGAACTGGATCGGCAAGCCCGGCGAGGGACTGAAGATCACGACGCCGGCCTATGCCGTCGCCGACGGCATTGCCGCGCTGCGCCTGGTGCGCGCGCGCGCGAGGGAATGGGGGATAGATTCGACGCGGGTCGGCATGATCGGCTTCTCGGCCGGCGCGCGGACGACGCTGGGAGTCACGCTGCAGGCGGCGCCCGCCGATCGGCCCGCGTTCATCGCGCCGATCTATCCGCCGATGGAGCGGATCGCGGTACCCGCCGATGCGCCGCCGATGTTCGTGGCGATGGCGACCGACGATCCGCTGTCCGGTCGCGCCGGCTACGGTCTGCTCGAAAGCTGGGCCGCGGCACGCCGTCCGTTCGAATTCCATGCCTATCAACGCAGTGGACATGGCTTCGGATTGGGCGTCAAGGGCACCACGACGCAAGGCTGGATCGACGGGCTGTTGCGCTGGATCACGTTCAACGGCTTCCTGAAGGCAAGACCATGAAGGCTGCATCGGCTCTCGACTACCGCGACCTCGCGCGCCGCAAGCTCCCGCATTTCCTGTTCGAATATATCGACGGCGGCTCCTATGCCGAGGTGACGTTGCGGCGGAACATCGCGGACCTCGAGGCGATCGCCTTGCGGCAGCGGATCCTCACCGACGTTTCGGCGCTCGACCTGACCACCGAATTGTTCGGGCAGAATCTCGCCATGCCCATCGCGCTGGCGCCGATCGGCCTCGCGGGCCTCAACGCGCGACGCGGCGAGGTCCAGGCGGCGCGCGCGGCGAGCAAGGCGGGTATCCCCTTCTGCCTGTCGACGGTGTCCGCCTGCCCGATCGCCGAGGTCGCGGCCGGCACCGACGCGCCCTTCTGGTTCCAGCTCTATATGATCCGCGATCGCGGCTTCATGCGCGACCTGATGGCACAGGCGAAGGACGCGGGCTGCTCCGCGCTGATCTTCACCGTCGACATGCCCGTCCCCGGGTCGCGCTATCGCGACTATCGATCGGGGCTGGCGGGGGCGTCGGGGTTCATGGGGTCCGCCCGGCGCACCGTCCAGGCGATGCTGCGCCCGGCCTGGGCCTATGACGTCGGCGTCCGCGGGCGGCCGCATCAGCTCGGCAACGTCGCCCCCGTGCTCGGCAAGAACACCGGTCTCGAAGACTTCTTCGCCTGGATGCGCAACAATTTCGATCCGACGGTCTCGTGGCGCGACCTCGAATTCATCCGGGAGAGCTGGGACGGGCCGCTGGTCATCAAGGGCATTCTCGACGTGGAGGATGCGCGCGCCGCGGCGACGCTCGGGGCGGACGGGATCGTCGTGTCCAATCATGGCGGGCGCCAGCTCGACGGCGTCCCGTCGACCGCCGCGGCCTTGCCGATCATCGCCGATGCGGTGCGGGATCGGCTGACGGTATTGGCGGATGGCGGCATCCGCTCCGGCCTCGACGTCGTCCGCATGCTCGCGCTCGGTGCGCACGGCGTGCTGCTCGGCCGCGCCTGGGTCTACGCGCTGGCCGCGGCCGGCGAAAAGGGCGTCACCCACATGCTGCAGCTCATGGAAGCGGAGATGCGCGTGGCCATGGCGCTGACCGCGCGCACGACGATCGCCTCGCTCGACCGCAGCGCGCTGGTCCGCTGACGGCTTGGTATCGCGGGGCCAGTCTTATATGGGCGACGCCATGACCAAGGCTGCTCCGACATTCGTACCCCGCCGCGGCCGGCCGACGGCCAAGCAGGTCGAGGCAATCGACAATGCGCTGATCGCCACCGCGCGTCGCCATTTTCTGGAAAACGGCTTCGATGCCGTCGCGATGGAAGCAATCGCCTTCGAACTCGGCGTGTCCAAGACGACGCTATACGGTCGCTTCCCCTCGAAGGAGGCGCTGTTCCACGCGATCGTCGAGGATGCGGTCGCGCGATGGTCGGCGGAGGCGTCCGAGGCCGATAGCGAACTGACCGACGACATCGACCAGCGGCTGCGCCACCACGTCCGCGTCATCGCCCGGTCGCACGACAATCCCGAGGTGCAGGCGTTCCAGCGGATCATCGTCTCGACCGCCGGCCGCTTTCCGGAACTCGCCAAATCGATGCACGACGTCGGCTCGCTCTATATCATCAACCTGATCGCTCGGGACATCCGCGACGCCGCCGCAAGAGACGGCATTCCCGCGCGCGATCCGGAAAGCATCGCCACGCGCATCGTCGCGTCGATGACGGGCTGGTATCTCCAGCAAAGCCTGATCCGGACCGTCAGCAACGCGGAATTCGACGCTTACGGCGAGCGGACGGTGGACATCATCATGGCCGCCCGCGCGATCTGGTGACCGGCCGGTCATTGACATAGATACGGTACCGTACGATATAACTGTTGGCAGCCCCGACGCTGCGTGATGAGAGGATATCTATGCGTACGTTGATGGCAGCTGCCGCCCTTCTTCTGGCCCCCGCGACGCTCGTGAACGCGCAGGCCGCCAAGCCGCCCGCCGCGTCCGCGACCGCGACGGCGGCCCATTATTCGACGTCGAAGACCGAGATCGGTACGCTGCTCGACGATCCGGCCGCCAAGGCGGTGATCGAGAAGCACGTCCCGGGGATGACGACCAACGACCAGATCGACATGGCGCGGGCGATGACGCTGAAGGACATCCAGCAATATTCGCCCGATGCGGTGACCGACAAGGTGCTGGCAGCGATCGACGCCGACTTCGCGAAACTGCCCGCCAAACCGGCCGCAGCGGCGAAGTAACGCCTGACCCTTATCCGATGCCATGGGCTGCCGAGACATCATCGGCAGCCTTTTTTTGGCGCCTGCTGATCCGCTCGGGCAGTATCGACCGTCCGGTGGCCGACGCATTGGCAGCGGCCGCGCAGCAGGCGTCATTGGCGATCTACGCGCAACGCCATCCGAATGGGTGTTCCGGTATTTGCCCCGGTTAGCCGGGCAGGCCCCGTGGATCGGGAAATGTCTCGTATCATCGACGGTAAGTGGCGGAGAGGGAGGGATTCGAACCCTCGGTGCCCGCAAAGGCACGCCGCATTTCGAGTGCGGTACAATCGACCACTCTGCCACCTCTCCGCAGAAGACGTTTCGAGGCGCGAGGGCCTGATCGGTCGGTCGAGGGCGCGCCTCTAACGGGTTCGTTTTGCGCTGGCAAGCACCCTTGCGCTTGTGCGGCGCAGAAAGACCCCTAGATTGCGCTCATGCCTCGTCACGATCCTACCGGTGTGCTGCCCTTCGGCGACATCGATGTCCCCGCGATCGCCCATGCCCGCTTTTCGATCGGCGACGTGGTCCGTCACCGCCTGTTCGACTTCCGCGGCGTGATCTTCGACGTCGATCCGGTCTTTTCCAATACCGACGAATGGTATGAGGCGATTCCGGAGAGCGTGCGCCCGACCAAGGAGCAGCCGTTCTACCATCTGCTCGCCGAGAATATGGAATCGAGCTACATCGCTTATGTCAGCCAGCAGAATCTGGTCGCCGACGAAAGCGACGAGCCGATCGATCATCCGGCGATCGCCGGCCTGTTCACCGATTTCGCCGACGGCCGCTACGCCCTGCGCCGCGAACATCGCCACTGAGTCGAGCGGAATCGCCGGCGGACCGCAGAATCGCGGCGCCGGTGGTTGACAGCGCCCCGCGTTTTCCTTAGCTGCCACCGCTCATCCCGCCGGGCCTTCCCGAGTGGGCATATGTTTTTTGGGAAGTGACTAAAGCCATGTTCGCAGTCGTGCGCACGGGCGGCAAGCAGTATCGCGTCGCCGCCGGAGACAAGATCGTCGTCGAGAAGCTGGACGGCGAAGCCGGCGCATCGATCACGCTGGGTGACGTCCTGCTCGCGGGCGAAGGCTCGGAGCTGAAGAGCGTCGAGGGCCTCACCGTCGCCGCCGAGATCGTCGCGCAGGCGAAGGGCGAGAAGGTCATCGTCTTCAAGAAGCGCCGCCGTCACAATTATCGCCGCAAGAACGGCCATCGCCAGAACCACACGATCCTCAAGATCGTCTCGGTCGGCTGAGCCACAAGCGCGAACAGGAGTAGAGCAGCATGGCACATAAGAAAGCAGGCGGTTCGTCGCGCAACGGTCGCGATTCGGCCGGTCGTCGCCTCGGCGTGAAGAAGTTCGGTGGTCAGGAAGCGATCGCCGGCAACATCCTCGTGCGTCAGCGCGGCACCAAATTTTATCCGGGCGCCAATGTCGGCATCGGCAAGGATCACACCCTTTTCGCGCTCGTCGACGGCCGCGTGGCATTCCACGAGGGCAAGCTCGGCCGTAAATTCTGCTCGGTGCAGATTATGGCGGAAGCCGCCGAATAACATCGGGCGACCAGCCGGGTTGCCCACCAGGGTGACCCGGTCGCACCGCCCAGGCGGTGCCAACCAAATCAGGGAGGCGGGTCACCCCGGCTCCCTTTTTTCTTGCTCCCCAACCTTTTGTCCCTGCCGCGTCACAGGCGCGTGGCATGGGCGCGGCCGAGGAGAGAGCGAGAAATGTTCGCCAGGACCAAGAGATTGACGCTGCGGCCGGCATGGCCGGAGGATGCCGCGGCGCTGGCGCAGGCGATCGCGCATGACGCGGTCATCCGGATGCTGCTGCGCGTCCCCCACCCCTATCGCCTCGCCGATGCCGAGGCGTTCTGCGCCGCGCCGCGTGCGCATGACGAGGCGCGCTTCGTGATCGTCGCGCATGACCGCGGCGCGCCGGCGCTGATCGGCGGGATCGGCATCTCGGAGCATGAAGGCGCGCCCAATCTCGGCTATTGGCTGACGCCGTCGGCCTGGGGGCGCGGCTATGCGACCGAGGCGGGGCGTGCGGTGATCGACATGGCGCGCCATGCGCTGCCGCTGCGCCGCCTCGACGCCTGGCATTTCGCCGACAATCCCGCCTCGGGCGCGGTGCTGTGCAAGCTCGGCTTCCGCGCCACCGGCCGGACTGCGACGCGGCACTCGCCGGCCCGCACCGAGGCGGCGGCGACGCTCAGCTACGAACTCGACCTCGTCGACCGATGCGAGCCGATGCCGATCGCCGCTTAGGCTCTCACCGCGACGCGATCGGCCGGGCCGAGCAGCGCCGCATAGACCGTCAGCAGCGCTGCGACCCCGGCCGCCGCTGTGATGCTGACGGTACCGAGTCGCGGATAGACGAGCGCCCCGAGCACTGCCCCGCCGACGAGGCCCCACCACAGCAACAGATAGGGCAGCCACGCCCAGCGCGGCCCGCCCATCATCGCCGCCGCCAGCCGCTGCGCGAACTTGACCAGCGCCCCGGTCATATAGGTGACGCCGACGCTGACCTCGCCATCGTGCTGGAACAAGGTGTTGGCCATTCCCATCGCCGCGGCGAGCAAAGCGGTGGTGGCGCCGACCGACACCCGGCCGTCGGTCGCCGCGGCACCGGCGAGCAGCAGGGTGACGCCGACCAATGCCGCCGGCTTGCGGCGCGCGCCGGCGGCGACGGTGACGATCGTGCCCGCCACCACCCCGCCGACGAAAGCGGCGATCAGCTCCGCCGCGACTCCGGCGACGGGCAGTCCCAGCGCCAGCCCGACCGCGAGTCGCGTCGAATTGCCGCTCATGAACGAGACGAACAGCCCGCCGAGCTTGAGAAATCCGATCGCGTCGACATAACCGGCGAGCCCGGCCATCGCCGCACCCAGGAGCCAGAACCTTTTGCCGTATCGCGTCATGCCGTAACCCTAGCGCGTTTCACGGCAGCGTTTGAAGCCCGTCGTGGCGCATCACGCCGGGCGCGGCAGCACCGCCGCCTCGTAATCGCTCTCCGCCAGCCCGATCAACGCGCGGTCGTCATGCTTCCAGGGATGGAAACCGGGCAGGAAATAGGCCGCCCAGACCCCGGCGACCTTGCGCGCCATCCCGGGGTTGCCGAACGCATACCAGAACAGCCGCGCCCACACCTTCGGCCCGGTCATTCCGTCCTGCCGCAGCAATTCGAGCATGCCGCGCGTCCGCCCGGTGAAGAACCGCCAGGTGGTGATCAGCATCACCATCGACTTGACCCGCCAGCGCGTGAAACGCGGCCAGTCCTTGGTCGCATGCAGCCAGGTGTCGTAGGCGACGCCCTTGTGCTCGATCTCCTCGGCGGCGTGCCACAGCCACAGCGCCTTGGCCTGTTCCTCGCCGCCGGCGAGATGCCGGGGATTGGCGATCAGCTCGTGCGCGAGCATTGCGGTGAAATGTTCGAGCGCGGTGGTCGCGGCGAGGCTAGCGATCGGCGGCCGCCCTTTGGTCAGCGCGAGCGCGTCGTCGACGTCCTTGTCTAGCCGGCGCACGTCATAGCCCTGATCGGTGACATGGCGGTTGAACGCGACATGCTCGCGCGTGTGCATCACCTCCTGCTTGATGAAGGCGTTGATCTCGCCGGTCAGCTTGGGCGGGGCGCCGTCGCGGAACTTGCGCACGCTGTCGACGAAATAGCCCTCGCCCTTGGGAAAGGTGACCGAGAGCGCATTGTAAAAGGCGGTCGCGACCGGATCGTCGTTGAGCCACCAGCGGCCCATGCGCGTGCCCCGGCCGAAGCGGCGGTCGCGCGGGGTGATGACCAGATCGTCGGGCGTGGTTGCTTTCACCATGGAAACCTCCAACACAGGACTCGCGTCCTCATACTGACATTCATGTAAATAGGCCTCCGCTTTGTCGATCGCAACCCTCCGCAAACGCCTGTCCCCCGCCGACGCCCGCGAGGCGGCGCTCGCCGCCGCGCAGGCGCTGCTGATCGAAGCCGGGCCGCAGGCGGTGACGCTGAAGGCGGTCGGCGGCCGGATCGGGCGGACCCACGCCAATCTGCTCCACCATTTCGGCTCGGCCGAGGGGCTGCAGCTGGCGCTGATCGCGCGGATGACGAGCGACATCACCGCGACGATCCGCGATGCGCTGCTCCTCGACCGGCCGGCGGAGCCCGACCCGCGCCGGATCGTCGATCTGGTGTTCGACGCCTTCGACGGCGGTGGCGCCGGCGCGCTGGCGAGCTGGATGATCCTCACCGGCAACCGCGACGCGCTCGATCCCATCCTCTCCGCGGTGCGCGCGCTGGTCGAGGATCTCGCCGTCGGGGTCGAACCCGCCTGCCGCCCGATCCAGGACGAAACGCTGCATCTGGTGCTGATGGCGCTGGGCGATGCTTTGCTCGGGGCGCCGATGGCACGCGCATTGAGCCTGCCGCGCGACCGGGCGCGTGCGCTTGCCGCGACGATGCTCGCCGCGCCGCTCGCGGCAAACGGCTGACCCATCGCCAATGTCGCGTGGCACGGCGTCAATGCCGCCGCCCCTGCACCGCCGCGGCACGAGCCGGTAGGACGGCGGCACGAGGGGCCGGCGGCCGCGATTGCGTGATATATCGCGCGCTCGACCGCCGATCGCCCGCACGACGCCAAGGCCGGTCGGACGGCCGATGGCGCCGACTCGGACAAGCGAAGGCGGCGGCCGCAGCAAGGCACGCTGCCACGGGTGGAGGATGCACGGATAGGCGGATGCTCCAGGCATCTGCCTGACGGTGCCGTCGATCGGTAACGCGATGGGGGTCGCGACGCCGGTCGGCGGTTACCAAGCCTACCCCGTCACCCCGGACCTGATCCGGGGTCTCGCTTCGTCCCCTTGCGCGTGCCGATCGGAAGAAGCGGGACCCCGGGTCGAACCCGGGGTGACGAACGAACGTCGTTTCCGCCTAGCCCCCCGTATGCCGCGCGCGATAGTCGCCCGGCGTGATGCCATAGACCTCGCGGAACGCCCGGCCGAGATAGGCGGCATCGCAAAAGCCCCATCGCTCCGCGAGCATCGCGATCGTCTGCCGGTCCCCCGCCGTACGCAGGCTTTCGGCGATCCGCGCCAGCCGGCGGGTGCGGATATAGGCCTGAACCCCGCCCTCCTCCTGCAACAGCCGGTACAGCGTCGAGCGCGACACGCCCAGCGCGCGGCTGAGCCGCGTCGTGTTGAGCGACGGCGAGCCCAGGTGCCGCTCGATCGTCTCGCGCAGTTCGAACGACAGGCCGCGCTCATGCTGTTCGGTATCGGCCGGTGCGGTGCCGAGGCTGGCGGAAAGCGCGATGGTGAACAGATCGAGCACGGTCTGCGCCAGCGCCGGGCCGCTGGTCACCGGCAGATGATGCGCGGTGTCGCGCAACGTCGCGAGATGCGAGACGAGCAGCGCCGCCTGCTCCGGCGCGATGACATGGCCGTGCAGGCTGCGCACCGTCGCCGGCAGCAGCCGCTCCGCCATCGCGCGTGGCAGCGTGAAGCCGGTGCTGACCGATGCCTCCGATCCATGCGCCTGCGTCTGCGCGAGGTCGGCCAGCACGATCGATCCGCCCGGCGCGACGAGATCGCGGCCGGCCATGTCGCCGCGCGCGCCGCCGTGGTGCCGGACGTTGACGACCAGATCGTCGCTTCGATCGCGCGCGATCGTGTCGCTCCGCCGTACCCAGTCCTGCGCGGTGATCCGCGCCTGCCCGATGCCGATCGTGCCGAGATCGAGCCAGTCCATCGCGACGGTGAAGGGTTCGTGCGGCGTCGTGTCGAACCGCGTCGACAGGCCGGCGATATCGGCGTCGCGCCAACAGGCATAGCGCTCGCTTGCCGGCAGCCCGTCCGCACTGAAGACACGCTGCCACGCCAGTCGTTCGGCGGCCGGATCGGCCCGGGAATCGCGCGGCATCGTCACCCGCCGGATCTTAGCGCCCGCCGAAATGGCCGTACATTGCTCTTGTCGCACGCGATCGGCGATGGCGCCGCCGCCGCGGGGGTGGCCGTTCGCGCGGGGCACGCTAAAGAGGCGGCATGCATTTTCTCGACCAGGCCAAGATCTACGTCCGCTCCGGCTCGGGCGGCCCCGGCGCCGTCAGCTTCCGACGTGAAAAATTCATCGAATATGGCGGCCCCGACGGCGGCAACGGCGGCAAGGGCGGCGACATCATCTTCGAGGCGGTGGCCGGCCTCAATACGCTGATCGACTTCCGCTACACCCAGCATTTCCGCGCGCCGCGCGGCTCGGGCGGCTCGGGCAGCAACCGCACCGGCGGCGGCGGCGACGACCTCGTCATCAAGGTTCCGGTCGGCACCCAGGTGCTGTCCGAGGACAAGGACGAGGTGCTGCTCGACTTCACCCATGTCGGCCAGCGCGAGATGTTCCTGCGCGGCGGCGACGGCGGCCGCGGCAATGCCAGCTACAAGACCTCGACCAACCGCGCGCCGCGCCAGCACGGCACCGGCTGGCCCGAGCAGGAGGCGTGGGTGTGGCTGCGGCTCAAGCTGCTCGCCGACGCCGGGCTCGTCGGCCTGCCCAATGCCGGCAAATCGACCTTCATCAACGCGGTAACCAATGCGCAGGCGAAGGTCGGCGCCTATGCCTTCACCACGACGCGGCCGCAGCTCGGCGTCGTCCGCCATCATGGCCGCGAGTTCGTCGTCGCCGACATTCCCGGCCTGATCGAAGGCGCCGCCGACGGTGCCGGGATCGGCGACCGGTTCCTCGGCCATATCGAACGCTGCCGCGTGCTGCTGCATCTGGTCGACGCCAATGACGACGACGTCGCCGAAAGCTATCGCATCGTCCGCGACGAGCTGGAGGCTTATGGCGGCGGTCTGATCGACAAGCCGCATATCGTCGCGCTCAACAAGATCGACATGCTCGACGAGGAACTGATCGAGGCGCTGTCCGCCGAGCTGGCGGCGGAAAGCGGCACCGACGTCATCCCGCTGTCGGGCGCCGCCGGCACCGGCGTCGACTGGGTGCTCGACAAATTGCTCGAGGCGATCGACCCGGCACCCGATACGGTGCCGGACAGTGACGAGGGCGAGGACGAGATCACCTGGTCGCCGGTATGACGCGATGCGCCCGTTCGTCTGAATAGCTATAGCGATGGGGCTCGATCGATAGCACCCCGGGACCGTCACCCCGGACTCGTTCCGGGGTCCACCGTACCGCAAGCGTACGCTCTCACATCGAGCCCCCCTCCTCGCCGCGGAGTGGACCCCGGAACGAGTCCGGGGTGACGAGGGAGCGTGGAAAGGGCGACGACAACCAAGCGGCCATATCCATCGGCCCTGCATCGACAGGTAACCGAGGACTTATGCTGTCGGTCATCCCTCGCTAGACCCCACCCCATGACGCTCTTCCCGCCCGCCTCCTGCCCGCGCCTGATCGTCAAGGTCGGCTCCGCCCTGCTCGTCGCCCCCGATGGCGCGGTACGGCGGGACTGGCTCGCGACGCTGGTCGCCGACATCGCCGCGCGCGTCCGCGACGGCCAGCAGGTCGCGATCGTCTCGTCGGGTGCGATCGCGCTCGGCGCGCGGCGCCTCGGCCTCGCCAAGGGCGGCCGCGCCAGCCTCGAGGACGCGCAGGCCGCCGCCGCGACCGGCCAGATCGCGCTCAGCCAGACCTGGGCGGAGCTGCTCGGCGACCACGGCCTTACCGCCGCGCAGATGCTGGTGACGCTCGACGATCTGGAGGATCGCCGCCGCTATCTCAACGCCGCCGCGACGCTCGGCCGGTTGCTCGGGCTCGGCGTGGTGCCGGTCATCAACGAAAATGACAGCGTCGCCACCGAAGAGATTCGCTTCGGCGACAACGACCGGCTCGCCGCGCGCGTCGCGCAGGCGGCGGGGGCGCAGGGCGTCGTGCTGCTGTCTGACGTCGACGGCCTCTACGACGCCAACCCGCACACCAATCCGGCGGCACGGCATATCGCACGGGTCGAGCGGATCGACGCGGTCGCGGGCATGGCCGATGCCGGATCGGCGTCGGGCATGGGATCGGGCGGCATGGTGTCGAAGATCGCCGCGGCACGGATCGCCACCGGCGCCGGCGCGCATCTCGCCATCGCCAGCGGTCGACTGGATCACCCGCTCGCCGGGGCGCAGCGGCATACTTTGTTCGTCGCCGAACGCGCCGCACCGGCGCGCAAGGCGTGGCTGGCGGGCGGGCTGACCGCGCGCGGCCGCATCCACGTCGACGCGGGCGCGGCGCGCGCGCTGGCAGCGGGCGGCAGCCTGCTCGCCGCCGGCGCGACGCGGATCGAGGGCGCATTCGGCCGCGGCGATCTGGTGACGATCGAGGGGCCGGACGGCACGATCGCGCGCGGCCTGTCGGAATATGCGGCGGACGAGGCGCTGCGGCTGCTCGGCACGCGCTCGGAAGATCAGGCGGCGATCTTGGGGTACGCGCCCCGCGCCGCACTGGTCCACCGCAACCATCTGGCGCTGCTGTGAGATCGCCAGCCTCTTCGAGAGGCCGACCGGTGGCCCGACCATTCCAGTGTTCCTGCGAAAGCAGGAACCCAGGGCCAAGCAGACGACCGCTGTCCGTCTTCGAAACCCCTGGGCTCCTGCTTTCGCAGGAGCACAAATCGTCCTTTGTAGAGGTCGCGAGCATTACCGGCGCGATCGCAGGAGCCGCTTCATGACCACCCTCGCCATCACCGGCGCGACGGGGTTCGTCGGCGGCGCCCTCCTCGATCGGGCGCTCGCCGCCGGCCATCACGTCCGCGCGCTCACCCGCCGGCCGCAACCCGGCCGCAATGGCGTCATCTGGATCGAAGGCGCGCTCGACCGTCCCGACAGCCTCGCCGCGCTCGCCGATGGCGCGGACGCGATCGTCCATGTCGCCGGCGTGGTGAACGCGCCCGACCGCACCGGCTTCGTCGCCGGCAATATCGACGGCACGCGCGCCATGCTCGCCGCCGCGACCGCCGCCGGCGTCCGCCGCTTCGTCCACGTCTCGTCGCTGTCCGCACGCGAACCCGCGCTGTCCAACTACGGCTGGTCCAAGGCGGAGGCCGAATCGCTGGTACAGGCGAGCCCCCTCGCGTGGAGCATCGTCCGCCCGAGCGGCGTCTATGGCCCCGGCGACATGGAGATGCGCGACCTGTTCCGCGCCGCGAAGCTCGGCCTCGCGCTGCTGCCGCCGCGCGGCAAGGTGTCGCTGGTCGCGGTCGACGATCTCGCCCGCCTGTTGCTGACGCTCGCCACGCGCGACCTGCCGCCCGCGCTCTACGAGGTCGACGACGGTCACGTGCTCACCCATGACGAGATGGCGCAGGCGATCGGCCGCGCGGTCGGCCGGAGCCACGTGCTCGCGGTGCACCTGCCCAGGGCGATCCTCCATCTCGGTGCGAAGCTCGACAGGGGCCTGCGCGGATCGGCCGCCAAACTCACCGCCGATCGCGCGAACTATCTCGCCCACCCGGACTGGACCGCCCGCCCTGCGCTGCGCCCGCCGGCCGATCTGTGGACGCCGTCCGTCGCCCCGGAGGCAGGCCTCGCCGCAACCGCGCGATGGTATCGCGCCAACGGATTGCTATAGCGCCGCAACCCTGCCGTATTTGGCCGCCATCCAGGATAGTATGATGACCGACCGCACCCAGATCCTCGACACGATCAAGGCCCAGATCGAACCGTTCAACAAGAAAGGCGTCGCGCTGACCGAGGCGACCACCTTCCAGGGCGATCTGGAGTGGGACAGCCTGACCGTGATGGACTTCGTCGCGGCGATCGAGGACGAGTTCGAGATCATCATCACGATGAACATGCAGGCCGAGATCGAGACGGTCGGCCAGCTCGCCGACGCCGTCGCCAAGCTGAAGGGCGACGCATGACCGAGACCGGCCTGCAGTCCGAAACGCTCGACCTCGACCCCGCCCCGGTCGCGCCCGAGCGCGACCTGATGAGCAAGTTCGATTCGCTGATCGCCGAGCGCAAGGCGCTGATCGACACCGGCGTCACCGATCCGTTCGCGATCGTCATGGAGCAGGTGAAGAGCCCGACCGAGGCGGTGATCGCCGGCCGCGACACGATCCTGCTCGGCACCTACAATTACATGGGGATGACGTTCGATCCCGACGTCATCGCCGCCGGCCATGCCGCGCTCGACCGGTTCGGCTCGGGCACCAACGGCAGCCGCATGCTCAACGGCACCTTCCGCGACCATATGGAAGCGGAACAGGCGCTGCGCGACTTCTACGGCACCAGCGGCGCGATCGTCTTCTCGACGGGCTATATGGCCAATCTCGGCATGATCTCGACGCTCGTCGGCAAGGGCGAATATGTCATCCTCGACGCCGACAGCCACGCCTCGATCTACGACGGCTGCAAGCAGGGCAATGCCGAGATCGTTCGCTTTCGCCACAACAGCGTCGAGGATCTCGACAAGCGCCTCGGCCGCCTGCCCAAGGAGGCGGGCAAGCTCGTCGTGCTGGAGGGCGTCTATTCGATGCTCGGCGACGTCGCGCCGCTCAGGGAAATGGTCGCGGTCGCCAAGAAGCACGATGCGATGGTGCTGAGCGACGAGGCCCATTCGATGGGCTTCTACGGCCCCAACGGCCGCGGCGTGTACGAGGATCAGGGGCTGGAGGCGGACGTCGATTTCGTCGTCGGTACCTTCTCGAAATCGGTCGGCACCGTCGGTGGCTTCTGCGTGTCGAACCACCCGAAGTTCGAGGCGATCCGCCTCGCCTGCCGCGCCTATATCTTCACCGCCTCGCTGCCGCCGTCGGTCGTCGCGACCGCGGCGGCATCGATCCGCAAGCTGATGACCGCGCACGACAAGCGCGCGCAACTCTGGGCGAACGCGCGCCAGCTCCACGGCGGCCTCAAGGCGATGGGCTTCAGGCTCGGCACCGAGGCGCCCGACAGCGCGATCGTCGCGGTGATCCTCGACGACCAGGAACAGGCGGTCACGATGTGGCAGGCGCTGCTGCACGGCGGCGTCTACGTCAACATGGCGCGCCCGCCGGCAACCCCCGCCGGCACCTTCCTGCTGCGCTGCTCGCTGTGCGCCGAACATAGCGCAGCGCAGCTCGACGCGGTGCTCGCCGCCTTCCGCGCCGCGGGGCAGGCCGTGGGCGCGATCGGCTGAGCCTGCCGCGGCGCATGCCGCGGCGGCTTTCCACGCGGCGGGAAACGGACTAGCCTCACGCCCGTGACTCGCAACGACGCCGAAACGGTCTCCGTAGGGACCCTGGAGGGCGACGCGACCTGGCGGACGATCACGCTCGTCGTGATGGGTCTGCTCGGCGCGGCGGTGCTCGTCGCGCTCATCGTGACGCTGGGCGAGGCCAACCGCCAGCGCGACCGCGCGTTGCAGGCGCAGGCGCACAGCTACGACGTGATGATCCTCGCCCGCACCGTGTCGGGCACAATCGCCCGCTCCGAGGCGTCGCTCGGCCGCTACGTCATCAGCGGCAAGGCCGAGAAGGAGCTCGGCCAGCTCTATTATGACCAATGGCGCCTCGCCGGAACGCAGCTCGGCCGGCTCGAACGGCTGACCGTCGACACGCCGGAACAGAGCGCCCGCGTCCGCCGCCTGCGCGCCGCCTACGAACGGCGCGGCGAGGAGCTGTCGCTGACCGCGCTCAGCACCACCTACGGCCAGAACAGCCAGGCGCTCGCCCGTTATTACAAGGCGCGCCAGTCGCCGACGCTGACCGCGATCGACACGACGCTCGACCAGATCATCACCCGCGAACGCGCCCTGCTCGACCAGCGCACCGCCGACGCGATGCGCACCGTCGACCGGTCGAGCCGCATCGCGACGGTGCTGGCGATCTTCGGCGTGCTGATCGTCGTCGGTGCGCTGGTGCTCGGCTGGTTCACGCTGCACGCGGTCGGCGAGCGCGCCCTCGCCCGCGCCGAGGCGGAGGAGGAACGCGAGCGCGCCGAGGAACTCGCCGCTGCGGTGACCAAGGCGACCGACGAATTGCGCGTGCAGGAGGCCAAGGTCCGCCAGATCCACAAGATGGACGCGGTCGGCCAGCTCACCGGCGGCATCGCCCACGATTTCAACAATATGCTCGCGGTCGTCCTCGGCGGGCTCGAACTCGCGCGGCGCGCCGTCGGTCATGATCCGGCGACGGTGGCGCGGCATCTCGACAATGCGACCGACGGCGCCAATCGCGCCGCGGCGCTGACCCGGCGGCTGCTCGCCTTCAGCCGCGAGGAATCGCTCAAGCCCGAACCGATCGCCGCGGCGGCTTTGGTGTCGGGCATGTCCGAGCTGATCGACCGCACGCTCGGCGATGCGATCACCGTCGTCGTCCGCGACGATGCGCGCGGCTGGCAGGTCCATGCCGATCGCGTGCAGCTCGAAAATGCGGTGCTCAACCTCGCGGTCAACGCGCGCGACGCGATGAACGGTCGTGGCCGGCTGGTCATCGCGACCGGCGCGACGACGCTCGCCGACGATCATGTCGACGATTGCTGCGCCGGTGATTACGTCACGCTCGCGGTCACCGATACCGGCACCGGCATGACGCCCGAGGTGCTCGAACGCGTCTACGAACCCTTTTTCACCACCAAGGCGGCGGGCAAGGGCACCGGCCTCGGCCTCAGCCAGATCTTCGGCCTCGTGCGGCAGTTGCGCGGTGGCATCGCGATCGAGACCGCGCCCGGATGCGGCACCACCGTCACCCTCTATCTGCCGCGCGACACCAGCGCCGGCACCGCCGCGCCGGCCGCCGTCGTCGCGCCGGTCACCGTCGCGCCGCTCGCCGAGGCGCTGCGCGTGCTCGTCGTCGAGGACGATCCGCGCGTGCTCGCCGCGACGATGATGGCGCTGGAGGAGCTGGGCCATCGCGCCATCGCCTGCGACGCGCCGCTCAAGGCGCCGGCGCTGCTCGCCGGCAACGACGATATCGACCTCATCATCTCGGACGTGCTGATGCCGGGGCAGACCGGGCCGGAGATGATCGCCGCCCTCGCCCCGCATTACCCGCATATCGCCGTGCTGTTCGTCACCGGCTTCGCCGGCGAGGCGAATGCGAGCGAATTCGGCCGTCACCCGGTGCTGCGCAAGCCGTTCACGCTCAGCGGGCTGGAGCGCGCGATCGGCAAGGCGATGGCGACCGAACGCCCCGCTCCGCCGCAGCAGATAGCCGCCGAATGAGCCACCGGAATTTTAGCTGACGTTGCCGACACCCGCGCCTATACCGGCCGCTCCCCGCCCCGGCCCGAGCCCCTGACCGCATGACCTCCCTCGACCGCTACATGGCCCGGCTGATCGCGTTGCCGCTATTCTCGACGCTGACCATCGCCGCCATGCTGCTGGTGCTCGACCGTATCCAGCGCCTGTTCGTCTTCGTCGCCACCGAGGGTGGGCCGGTCAGCGTCGTGTGGCGGATGCTCGCCAATCTGCTGCCCGAATATCTCGGCCTTGGCATCCCCATCGGTCTGCTGCTTGGCATCCTGCTCGCCTTCCGCCGCCTCGCCGCCAATTCGGAACTCGACGTGCTCCGTGCGGTCGGCGTCAGCTACACGCGGATGCTGCGCGTGCCGTTCATGTACGCGCTGATCCTCGCGGCGCTCAACATCGCGATCGTCGGCTTCGTCCAGCCCAAGGCGCGCTATTATTACGAGCAGTTGCGCTTCGAGCTGCGCACCGGCGCGCTGGGTGCATCGATCAAGGTCGGCGAGTTCACCCATTTCGGCGACCGCATGACGCTGCGCATCGAGCAGAGCCACGACAAGGGCCGCAAGCTCGACGGCATCTTCGTCTATTACAACGACAAGGGCACCAGCTATTCGGTCACCGCCCAGTCGGGCCAGTTCCTCGCCACCGACGATCCCAACACGATCATCTTCCGCCTGACCAAGGGCACTTTGGTGCACAAGGCGCCCAATTTCACCGTGCCGCGGGTGCTGACCTTCACCTCGCACGATCTGCCGATCCCGCTGCCGCGCTACGAGAATTTCCGCCAGCGCGGCGGCCGCAATCTCGAATTCACGTTGCCCGAACTCGCAAAGCTCGGCCATCGCGCGCAGAGCGAGGAGCAGCGCGACAGCAGCCGCTCCGAATTCCACTTCCGCCTGGTCGAGGTGGCGACGATGTTCCTGTTGCCGCTGCTCGCGATCGCGCTCGGCGTGCCGCCCAAACGCTCCAATTCGGGCTTCGGCGTGTTCCTCGCGATCGTGATGATCGTCGCCTATCACAAGGTGAACGAATATGCCGCCTCGATCGGCGAGCTCGGCCGGATCGATCCGCTGATCGCGCTCTGGGTCCCCTTCTGCATCTTCGCCGGGATCATCCTCTGGATGTATTATCAGATCGCCTATGTCCCCGGCGGGCAACCGATCGGCGCGCTCGAACGCGCCTTCTCGAAGCTCGCCAAGCTCGTCACCCGCTATCTGCCCGGCCGCGGCCGCAAGAAGGAGCAGGCGGCATGAGCAGCTTCTTCCCGTCGCGCACCGTCGCGATCTACATGGGGCGGATGTTCCTGGTGCGCACCTTCGGGTTGCTCGCCGCGCTGCTGCTGATCCTGCAGACGCTCGACCTGCTCAGCGAATCGGGCCAGATCCTCGCGCATCCCGGCAATACGCAGGAACAGGTGTGGCAATATGTCGGGCTGCGCGCGCCGCAGATCGCCGCCTTCCTGCTGCCCTTCTCTGTCCTGCTCGGCACCATCCTGACGCTCATCACGATGAACCAGAACAGCGAGGTCATCGCGTTGAAGGCCGGCGGCCTGTCGGCGCATCAGGTGCTGGCGCCGCTGCTCGTCGCCAGCCTCGGCGTCGCCGGGCTCAGCTTCGCCTTCAACGAACGGATCGTCAGCCGCGCCACCGCGACGCTGGACCAGTGGAAGGACGCCGATTACGGCGCGCTGCCGATCGACCGCGGCGACCGGACCAACGTCTGGGTGCGCGACGGCGACGACCTGATCGCGGTGCAGCAGGTGCGCGGGCGCGGCGAGCAGGTGCGGCTCGGCAACGTCACCGTCTACGACCGCACCGGCGGCGAGCTGGTCGCGATCATCAAGGCGCCGACCGGCCGCCACGCCGGCAACGGCTGGGCGATCAGCCCGGCGACGCGCTTCGACGTCGCCACCGGCAAATTGAGCAACCTCGGCACGGTCAAGGTCGCGCCGGGCGTCCGCCCCGACCAGTTCACTCTGGGTGCGGTCAACCCCGACGGGCTCGACTTCGCCGCGCTCCACGCCGCGATCGGCGACTTGCGCGACGCCGGCCGGCCGACCAAGTCGCTCGAAGGCACGCTCTGGCACAAATTCTCCAGCCCGCTGTCGGCGGTGCTGATGCCGCTGCTCGGCGCGGTCGCGGCGTTCGGCATCGCGCGGTCGGGGCAATTGTTCGTGCGCGCGGTGATCGGCATGGCGCTGGGCTTCGCCTATTTCGTCGCCGACAATTTCGCACTCGCAATGGGCAATCTCGGCGCCTACCCACCCTTCCTCGCCGCCTGGGCGCCGTTCCTGCTGTTCCTGCTGATCGGCGAAGCGGTCCTGATCCGCACCGAGGAATAGGACGGCGGAAAGAAGCTGCTCCGCCCCCCCATCGTTCGCCCTGAGCCTGTCGAAGGGCAGGTGAGTCTTACGGTGCTTCGACAGGCTCAGCACCAACGGGGTGATGTTATCGATTCACGCGGAGGCGCGGAGGCGCGGAGAGGTATCGCGTGGGGCGGACGTGGCCCTGTAATTGCAAGACCTTGGTAGGAAGAGCCGCTGACGCTGCGAACGCAACACCTCCGCGCCTCTGCGCCTCTGCGCGAACCAACCTTCTTCTTCCCGCCCTACAGAACCGAACCTCCAGCGCAGACCTTACGGCACCGACAAAGGCCCCTCGAGCACCGCCGGCATCCGCGACACCAGAGCGCCCGCCAGCTTCGCACCGACCACCGCGGGCGCGTTCGCCTGCGTGCCGCCGACCTGCGCGGTCACCGCACTGCCCGTCCACAAGGTCCGCCCGTCGCGCCAGGCGGTGAGCGTGATCGTCATCCGCGTCACGATCAACGCGCGCAGATCCTGCTTCTGCGTCGGCAGCGCGAGT
Organism: Sphingomonas sp. 2SG; assembly: GCF_005503285.1. Lineage (NCBI taxonomy): Bacteria > Pseudomonadati > Pseudomonadota > Alphaproteobacteria > Sphingomonadales > Sphingomonadaceae > Sphingomonas > Sphingomonas sp. 2SG. The sequence continues at coordinate 73,519 of NZ_SCMZ01000004.1, read as the reverse complement.
TGCACGCCCCCGCCCCAATTGGCGACGCTGGCGGCAGGCGCCTTGGTTCCGGAAGGCGCCCCGACCAGGCCGCGCTGCTCATGGTCGATCGCGACCCGCGCACGATAGCGGCTCGGACCGGTCGCCGGCAGGACGAGATAATTGGCGGAGTTGAAGGCATCGCCGACCGCATCGGCGATCGCGGGAATCTCGGGTCCATCGGTCTTGCCGTCGTCGACGACGGTGAGGGTGACCGTCCCCGGCGGCAGGGTTTCGGCGGCGACCGCCGGAACGGCCAGCAGGGCGACGATGCCGGACCAAATGATCATCTTCCGACCCCCACCTCCGGCAACCGTCCTGCCCTATTATAGCGCAATCCTCTGGTTACCGAGGGTGGAACGTGCTCCGCACGATCTTGTTCACCAATCCCGGCAGACCGGCATAGCTCGCCTTGTGGTAGGGCGAACCCTGCTCGACCGCCGCGGTGATCCGGCGATGCGCCTCGCCGAGCGCGTGATACGGCAGGCTCGGCAGCAGATGGTGGAGCGCGTGATAGCGCAGGCCGACTGGTGCCCACAGTGCCGGCAACAGCGCCGGCGGCGGCACGTTGACCGAATCGAGATACTGGGCGGTCACCGACATCGGCTCGCCGTCATTCTCCCAGAGATGCGCGACGAGGGTACGGACCTGGTTGACCACCGCGACGCCCGACCCGATCGCCAGCGCGATTGCGACGCTGCGCAGCGGGAAGACCCCCGTCGCGGTCAGCACCACGACCGCGATCGCCCACAGGCTCGCCGCGGTCTCGACGCGATCCCACATCGTCCGCGCCTCGCCCTCCGGGGCGCGACGGCGGAACGACGGATTGATCGCCAGCGCCGAATAGCGCTCCATCACGATCGTGCGGAACTTGGGCGACAGCAGCGACAGCGGCGACAGGATCGCATAACGGATCAGCAGGCCGAGCGGCGCCAGCGCGGAGATCACCACGAACGCCGGTAGCGTCCACGGCTTCATCAGCGCGAGCGGCAGATATTCCGGGTCTTCCGACGTACCGTAGCGCGTCTTGGCGTGGTGGAGGTTGTGCACGCCTTCATACATGAAGCTCGGCACCAGCATCGGCACGCCGACCAGCGCATTCCAAGCACCGCGGAAGCGGGGCACGGCACTATGCTTCATGTGACTGATTTCGTGGATAAAACTAAGCGCACGATACAGCGCCAGCGCCGATACGACGGCAGCGAGCACCACCCAGCCGGTCTGCCGGACGGTCACCGCCGCAGCCAGCGCGCCATAGCCGACCGCCACCGACCCGATCAGGTCGGCCCAATAGACGCCGGGACGCGGCGCGATCAGGTCGCGCGTCGCCTCCGCCGCCGCACGCAGCATCGCCTTGTCGTCGGCGATCCGCACGCGCGGCGCGCGTCCGGCCGGCTCGGCGACGGGGGCGCGGGATAGGGTCAGCGAGCGTTCCATGGCTTGGTCCATTGCGTGAAGATAGTGGCGATAGCGTGGCATTTACAGGCGCCCCGGCCGCTGCGGCGCCGCAACATATCGATCACTGATGACGGAAACGTCACTCGCCTTGCCGCGCCGCCGTGCTAGATCGCGGGCCAAAATGGGAGGCCCGAATGAGCGACCTGACGATCACCCCCGCCACCACCAAGAGCGAGCGCAAGGCGTTCGTCGACCTGCCGTTCCGGCTATACAAGGACGATCCCGCCTGGGTCCCGCCGCTGAAGGGCGAGGCGCTCGGCCTGATCACGCCGGAAAAGAACGGCTGGTACAGCCACGCCAAGGTGCAATTGTTCCTCGCCCGCGAGAACGGTCGGGTGGTCGGGCGTATCTCGGCGCATATCGACACGCTGGCGCTGACGATGCCGGCCGAACAGGGATTCGGTCCCGGTGTCGGTCAATGGGGGTCGATGGAAGCCGAGCGCGAGGACGTGTTCGTCGCGCTCCTCGCCAAGGCGGAGGGCTGGCTGCGCGAGCAGGGCATGACCCGCGCTCTCGGTCCGATCTCGCAATCCGTGTGGGAGGAGCCGGGCCTTCTCGTGCAGGGCTTCGATCATTCGCCGACGATCATGATGGGCCACGCCAAGCCGGAATATCAGGGCTGGATCGAGCGCGCGGGCTACCAGCAGGTCAAGCAGCTCTTCACCTACGAGCTGGACATCACCCAAGAGTTTCCGCCGATCGTCAAGCGGATCATACGCTCCGGCGAGAACAACCCGCGCATCGTCGTGCGCGAGGTCGACAAGCGCAAGTTCGAGGAAGAGGCGGCGATCATCCTGTCGATCCTCAACGATGCGTGGAGCGACAATTGGGGCTTCGTCCCCCTCACCCCGCCCGAGATCAAGGACGTCGGCGTCAAGCTCAAGCCGATCGTGTTCAACGACCTGATCCGCATCGCCGAACTCGACGGCAAGCCGGTCGCGTTCATGATCACGCTTCCGGACCTCAACGAGCCGCTCAAGCCCCTCAACGGCTCGCTGCTGCCGTTCGGCTGGGCGAAATTGCTGCTGTGGCTGCGCAAGCCGAAGGTGCGGACGATGCGCGTGCCCTTGATGGGCGTCGTCAAGGAATTGCAGGCATCGCGGATGGCGAGCCAGCTCGCCTTCATGATGATCGAATATATCCGCGTCGCCTCGGTCCAGCATTACGGCGCGAGCCGCGGCGAGATCGGCTGGATCCTCGACGACAACCAAGGCATGCGCTCGATCGCCGAGACGATCGATAGCCGCGTCAACAAGGTCTACAACATCTACGGGCGGGACCTTTAGATTTGACGCCACGCGAGGGAGGAGCCGATCGGATCAGACCGTGAAGCTTTCCCCGCAGCCGCACGCGCCCTTGGCATTGGGGTTGTTGAACACGAACCCGGCGGTGAAATCGTCCTCGACCCAGTCCATCGTCGATCCGACGAGATACAGGATCGAGCCGCCGTCGACGAACAAAGTGCCGCCGGGCGTCTCGATCCGCTCGTCGAACGGCTTGGCCTCGGTGACGTAATCGACCGAATAAGCGAGCCCCGAACAGCCGCGGCGCGGCGTCGAGAGCTTGACGCCGATCGCGCCGTCCGGCGCGCGTGCCATCAGATCGGCGATGCGTGCGTCGGCATTGGCGGTGAGGATCAGCGGCGCCGGCCGCTGGCGCAGGGTCGTGGCCATCACAGCATCCCCAGTTCGAGCTTGGCGTCGTCGGACATCTTCTGCGGGTCCCATGGCGGATCCCAGACGAGATTGACGTCGGCGAAGGCGATCCCCGGTACCGCTGCGACGCGCATCTCGACCTCGGCGGGCATCGATTCGGCAACCGGGCAATGCGGCGTGGTGAGCGTCATCGTCACCACCGCCTGACCGTTGTCCGCGACCTCGACGCCGTAGATCAGGCCGAGATCGTAGATGTTCACCGGGATTTCCGGATCGTAGATCTCTTTCAGCGCGTCGATCACCGCCTCGTACAGCGCGCCGCCCGGCTCGCCCGGCGCATCGCCCTGCGGCTGCTGCTGGAGAAAGCCGGTCAGGTAATCGCGTTCGCGCGGCGCATTGTCCGCCACGTCCTCGACGCGCGCGCGCGGCGCCGGCGTCACTCCGTCCACTTCCTCGATACGGATCGCATCGCTCATCCGAATATCCTCGTCACTCGTTCGACGCCCTTCACCAGCGCCTCGATGTCCTGCGGACCGTTATAGACCGCGAAGCTCGCCCGCGCGGTCGCATCCACGCCCAGCGCCTCCATCAGCGGCTGCGCGCAATGATGGCCGGCACGGATCGCCACCCGGCCCTCGTCCAAGATGGTGCCGACGTCGTGCGGATGCACCCCCTCGACCGCGAAACTGACGATGCCGGCGCTGTCCTCCGGCCCGAACAGGCGCACCGAGTTGAGCGACGCCAGCGCCGCACGCGCATCGCGGACCAAAGCGGTCTCGTGCGCATGGATGCGGTCGAGCCCGATCCCCTCGACATAGTCGATCGCCGCGGCAAGGCCGAGCGCGCCGACGATATGCGGCGTTCCCGCCTCGAACCGGCCCGGCGGCGGGGCATAGGTCGTCTTCGCGAAGGTCACGCGATCGATCATCGAGCCGCCACCCTGATAGGGCGGCATCTGCGCCAAGAACTCGCCGCGACCCCACAACACGCCGATCCCGGTCGGACCGTACAGCTTGTGACCGGAAAAGACGTAGAAATCGCAACCGATCGCCGCGACGTCCACCGCGATCCGCGGCACCGCCTGACAGCCGTCGAGCAGGATTTTCGCGCCGACGCCATGTGCCAGATCGGTCGCGCGCTTCGCGTCGAGCACCGAGCCGAGCACGTTCGAGACGTGCGCAAGCGCGACCAGTTTGTGCTGCGGGGTGAGGATCCGCTCCATCGCGTCGAGATCGATGCGATGATCCGCCGTCAGCGGCAGCACGTCGATCGCCGCGCCGACCCGCTCGGCGGCCATCTGCCACGGCACGATATTGCTGTGATGCTCCAGCATCGACAGCAGGATGCGGTCCCCCGCCTTGAGCTGCGTCGCCGCCCAGCATTGCGCGACGAGATTGATCCCCTCGGTCGCGCCGCGGACGAAGACGATCTCGTCGGACGTCGTCGCGCCGATGAAGCGTGCGACCTTGGCGCGCGCCGCCTCATAGGCGACGGTCATGTCGGCCGAGCGCTGGTAGACGCCGCGATGCACCGTCGCATAGGTCTCGCCATAGGCCCGCGCGATCGCGTCGATCACGACCTGCGGCTTCTGCGCGGTGGCCGCGGTATCTAGATAGGCCCATCCCGCGGGGATCGCCGGAAAGTCGGCGACGCGATCGAGGGGGGATTCGCTCACAGCGTCTGCTCCAGCCACACGTCGGCGTCCGCAGCGAAGACGTCGCGCACCGTCTCGTCGGCGATACGATCGAGCGCATCCGCGACGAACGCGCGCGTCAGCAGCGCCTTGGCGCGAGGCGCAGGAATGCCGCGGCTCTGCATGTAGAAGAGCGCGCGCGCGTCGAGTTCGCCGACCGTCGCGCCATGCGCGCATTTCACGTCGTCGGCGAAAATCTCAAGCTCGGGCTTGAGGTTGACCGTCGCGGTGCGCTGGAGAAGCAGCCCGCGCAGGCTCTGTTCGCCGTCAGTCTTCTGCGCATCGCGCGCCACCTCGACCGCGGCGGCGAGGCTCACCGTCGAGCGATCCGCGGCGACCGCGCGCCAGAGCTGGTGCGACTGGCCGTTGGGCTTGGCATGGCGGACGCGCACCGCGCATTCCTGCCGCTGGTCATCGCGGGTGAGCAGCGCGCCGCCGAGCTCGGCATAGGCACCGTCGCCATTCAGCGTCAGCGCCGCGTCGAGCCGCGTCCCCGCCGCGGTGGCGCCGAGCGCGACCGAGACGAAGCTGGCGGCCTCGGCGATCGTTACCTCGTCACGCGTCGAGACGAAGCCGGCGTCCTGCACGATGCGCACCGCGCGCATCACCCGCGCTCCCTGCCCCAGCTCGAACCGGGTCAGCGTGTTGGTCCAGCCGGCACCGGTGAAACTCTCGATTAGCGTCAGTACGGCATCCTCGCCGAGCGTGATGACGAGCGGCGTCTGGCTGTCCTCGCCGGCGTTGACGCGGGCGATCTCGATCGTGGTTACGGTGCGCGGCGCGAGCGTGATCCGGTGGCCGTCGCCCGCAGCATGGCGGGCAAGCGGGTGATCGCTAGCAAGGGCTTCCGGAACGATGGCGACGTCGCCGGGGCGGCTGACATCGGCATCGAGATCGCCGTCGACGAACACCAGTCGCGCCGCGTCGGGCAGGATCGCGTCCGGCACCGATGCCGACTGCGGCGTCAGCGCGCGGGCGGCTTGCAGTGCGGGCATGTCCGCCCAGCGAAACGCTTCCTCGCGCGTGGTGGGCAACTCGAGAACGGCGGTCATGCGGCGGCTCGCTGAATGGTGTCACGCGAAGGCGCGAAGACGCGAAGAGAAGAAAGGTTTTTTGCGCGCAGAGGCGCAGAGACGCGGAGAAGAAGAGAAGAAGACGTGACGGCGCCTGCAGCGCGAGCCTTCTCCCTGCGCGTCAGCGCAATATCAAAATTGTTGGGGATGATCGATGAGAGCAGGCCTCCCGCGACGCAATCTCCGCGCCTCTGCGCCTCTGCGCGAACAAAGACCGTATCGAGGGCACCCGACGGCATGCCAAGCGACACGCCCTCTTCGCGCCTTCGCGCCTTCGCGTGAACGAAAATCACGCCGTCACCCCCGCATAGCCCTCACGCTCCAGCTCGTGCGCGAGGTCAGCGCCACCGGTGCGGACGATACGCCCGTCGGCGAGCACGTGGACAACGTCGGGTCGCACGTAATCGAGCAGCCGCTGGTAGTGGGTGATCAGCAGCACCGCCTTGTCGGGCGCGCGCATGATGCGGTTGATGCCGTCGCCGACGATGCGCAGCGCGTCGATGTCGAGGCCGCTGTCGGTCTCGTCGAGGATCGCGAACTTGGGGTTCACGACGCCCATCTGCACCATCTCGTTGCGCTTCTTCTCGCCGCCGGAGAAACCGACGTTGACCGGGCGCTTGAGCATTTCGGCATCCATGTCGAGCTTGCGCGCCTCCTCGCGCGCGAGCTTCAGGAACTCCGCCCCGGACAGCGGCTTCTCGCCACGCACGCCACGCTGCGCGTTGAGCGCCTCGCGCAGGAACTGGACGTTGCTGACGCCGGGGATCTCGACCGGATATTGGAAGCCGAGAAACACGCCCGCCGCAGCGCGCTCGTTGGGAGCAAGCTCCAGCAGGTCCTGCCCGTCGAAGGTGATCGATCCCTCGGTCACCTCATAACCGGGACGGCCGCCGAGCACATAGCCGAGCGTCGACTTGCCCGCACCGTTCGGCCCCATGATCGCATGGATCTCGCCCGCATTCACTTCGAGCGTGAGACCCTTGAGGATCGGCTTGCCGTCGATCTCGGCGTGGAGGTTTTCAATCTTGAGCATTGATCTGATCTTCTTCCTTAAGCCCCTCCCCTGCGGGGGAAGGGTTTGGGGGTGAGGGAAGTCTCACCGAGACTGTCACCCGCATCCCCCACCCAATCTTACCCTACCGAGCCTTCGAGGCTGATCCCGAGCAGCTTCTGCGCCTCGACAGCGAATTCCATCGGCAATTGCTGCAGCACCTCACGTGCGAAACCGTTGACGATCAGCGCCACCGCCGCCTCCTGATCGAGACCGCGGCTCATCGCGTAGAAGAGCTGGTCCTCGCTGATCTTCGAGGTCGTCGCCTCATGCTCGATCTGCGCCGAGGGATTCTTCACCTCGATGTACGGCACGGTATGCGCGCCGCATTGGTCGCCGAGCAGCAGCGAATCGCACTGCGTGAAGTTACGGACGTTCTCCGCGGTCGGCCCGACCCGGACCAGCCCGCGATAGGTGTTGTCCGAACGCCCCGCCGAAATCCCCTTCGACACGATCGTCGAGCGCGATCCCTTGCCGAGGTGGATCATCTTGGTGCCGGTATCGGCCTGCTGGCGGTTGTTGGTCACCGCGACCGAATAGAATTCGCCGACGCTGTTCTCGCCGGCGAGCACGCAGCTCGGATATTTCCAGGTGATCGCCGATCCGGTCTCGACCTGCGTCCACGACACCTTGCTGTTCCGGCCCTGACACAGCGCGCGCTTGGTGACGAAATTGTAGATGCCGCCGACGCCATTCTCGTCGCCGGGATACCAGTTCTGCACGGTCGAATATTTGATCTCGGCATCGTCGAGCGCGACCAGTTCGACGACGGCAGCGTGGAGCTGGTTCTCGTCGCGCATCGGCGCGGTGCAGCCTTCGAGATAGGAGACGTACGCCCCCTTGTCGGCGACGATCAGCGTCCGCTCGAACTGGCCGGTATTCTCGGCATTGATGCGGAAATAGGTCGACAGCTCCATCGGGCAGCGCACGCCTTCCGGGATGTAGACGAACGTGCCGTCGGAGAAGACCGCCGAGTTGAGCGTCGCGAAATAATTGTCGCGCTGCGGCACGACCTTGCCCAGCCATTTGCGGACCAGATCGGGATATTCGCGGATCGCCTCGCTGATCGAGCGGAAGATGACGCCCGCGGCCTCCAGCTCCTTGCGGAAGGTGGTGGCGACCGAGACGCTGTCGAACACTGCATCCACCGCGACGCGGCGCTTCGGATTGCCCTCCGCATCGAGGTCCTCGACCCCGGCGAGCATCTTCTGCTCGGCGATCGGAATGCCGAGCTTTTCGTAGACGCGCAAGATCTCGGGATCGACCTCGTCGAGCGAGCCGAGCTTTGGCTTCGCCTTCGGCTCGGCGTAATAATAGGCGTCCTGATAGTCGATCGGGGGGACGTTGAGCTTGGCCCAGTCGGGCGCGTCCATCGTCTGCCACAGGCGGAACGCCTTCAGCCGCCAGTCGAGCATCCATTCGGGCTCGTTCTTCTTGGCGCTGATGTAGCGAACCGTGTCCTCGCTCAGCCCCTTGGGCGCGAAGTCCTGTTCGATATCGGACGAAAAGCCCCATTCGTAGGTCTTGGAGACGGCCGCATAGGCCTCTGCGTTCTTGGTCGCCATGGTTACACCTGTTCGCTCAGCGGAGCGGGAATGGGATCGTGGATGGGAGCGCGCGAAAGCCGGGCGAGCGAGACGCCGGCAAGCGCGCCGCGGACCGCCTCGTTGACGATCCCCCAATGCGGCCGGACGAGGCAATTGCCCTCCAGCCCGCATTCGTGGCGGCTGCCCTCGACGCAGGAGGTCATCTGGATCGGCCCCTCGACCGCCTCGACGATATCGGCGAGGCTGATCGCCGCGGCGGGCCGGGCGAGGCGGAAACCGCCACCGGTGCCACGCGTGCTCTCGATCAGGCCGGCGCTCGACAGCCGGCTGACCAGCTTCTGCGCGGTCGGCAGCGGCACGCCGGTCTCCTCGGCGAGCAGCGTCGCGTTGAGCCGCGCCGCACCGCCGCAATGGCGCGCGGCGGCGGACATCATCACGACCGCATAATCGGCAAGGCTGGAAAGTCGCATCGGCTCCGGTCAGTTGTTGCGAGCGTTTCGCAAATCGGATCAATTCGATCCGATTGCGAGATAGGGTTTTGTGCGCTGCGGTCAAGCGGGGATGGGCGATCTGTGTGAGTGAGGGAGGCGTCACTATCCTTCCTTCCGTCATCCCCGCGCAGGCGGGGATCCATACACGCCGCAGTATCGGCTGAACCGCAGCGTCAGCGTTTATGGATCCCCGCCTCCGCGGGGATGACATACTGGGGGCGCAAGCGCGCTTTGACCTTCGCCCCCACCGATGCGATGGGCCATCCCATGTCCTACGCCCTTCGCCCGCTCCTCTTCGCGCTCGATGCCGAACGCGCGCATGCGCTGACGCTGAAGGCGCTATCACTGCGCGCCAAACTGCCCGCCCCCGCCTCCAAGCCGAATCCGCGCCTCGCCACCCGCATCAGCGATCTTGCCTTCGCCAACCCGCTCGGCGTGGCGGCGGGGCTCGACAAGGACGGGGTGGCGATCGAGGGACTGTTCGGCCTCGGCTTCGGCGCGGTCGAGATCGGCACGCTCACGCCCCTGCCCCAATCGGGCAACCCGAAGCCGCGGTTGTTCCGCCTCGTCGCCGACCGCGCGGTGATCAACCGCATGGGCTTCAACAACGGCGGGCTCGAAGGCGGCCTCGCCCGCGCCCGCGCCGCCCGACGCGGTGCCGGCCGTCTCGGCATCAACGTCGGCGCCAACAAGGACGCGACCGACCGCGTCGCCGATTATGTCGCCGGCGTCTCCGCCGCCGCGCCGCTCGCCGATTACGTCACGATCAACATCTCCTCGCCCAACACCCCCGGCCTGCGCGACCTCCAGCACGGCGCGGCACTCGACGAGCTGCTCGTCGCTTGCACCGCGGCGCGCGGCACGACGCCACTGTTCCTGAAGGTCGCCCCCGATCTCGACGCCGCGGCGATCGACGGCATCGCCCGCGCCGCGATCGGCCACGGGCTCGACGCGATCATCATGGGCAACACGACGATCTCGCGCCCGCCGCTACGGTCGCCACAAGCGGGCGAGGCCGGCGGCCTGTCGGGCGCGCCGCTCGCGACGCTTGCCCGGCAGCGGCTGGCCGACCTGCGCAGCGCCACCGGCGGCGGCATCGCGCTGATCGCCGCGGGCGGGATCGACAGCGGCGCGGAAGCCTATGCGCGCATCCGCGCCGGTGCGCGCCTCGTCCAGCTCTATTCGGCGCTCGTCTACGAAGGACCGGGACTCGCCCGCCATATCCTCGCCGAGCTCGACGCCTGCCTCGTCCGCGACGGTTTCGCGGATATCGCCGCGGCGGCCGCGGCGTAACGGCTTGCCCTCGGCGGACCAGCCGTTAGGCTTTGCGGCGATGAAGATCGGACTCGCGCTCGCCCTTGCCGCCGTCAGTGCCCCGGCGCTGGCCAAGGCTCCGCCGCCCCAGGCCCCCGGAATGGTCAGCGCCGCCGATCCGCGCGCCGCGGCGGCGGGGGTCGAGATCCTCAAGGCGGGCGGCAGTGCCACCGACGCCGCGATCGCGACGATGCTCGCGCTCAACGTCGTCGAGCCGCAGAGTTCCGGCATCGGCGGCGGCAGCTTCTGGGTCAGCCACGCCGCCAAGACCGGCAAGGTGACGACGATCGACGCGCGCGAGGCTGCCCCCGCCGCCGCGACGCCGCGCTGGTTCTACGACGCCGCCGGCAGGCCGCTGAGCCACGACGACGCGGTGCCGGGCGGGCGCAGCGTCGGCGTGCCGGGCGCGCTGCGCGGCATGGCGCTGGCGCACCGCCAGTCGGGCAAACTGCCCTGGGCGCGCTTGTTCGAACCGGCGATCCGGCTGGCGCGCGACGGCTTCCGCGTCAGCCCGCGCTTCCGCCATTCGGACGAATCCTACGGCGACCATCTCACGCCCGAGGCGCGCACGGTATTCACCGTCGGCGCCGACGGCATCCTGCGCAATCCGGCACAGGCGGCGCTGCTCGACCGGATCGCGCGGCAGGGTCCCGACAGTTTCTACGTCGGCCCGCAGGCGGCGAAGCTGGTCGCGACGGTCAACGGCGCCGCGCGCAACCCGTCGAAGATGACGACCGGCGATCTGGCGACCTACGACGCCAAGCCGCGCCCCGAATTGTGCGTTCCCTATCGGACCTACCGGATCTGCGGGATGGGGCCGCCGTCGTCGGGCGGGATCACCGTGCTGATGATCCTCAAACAGCTCGAACGGTTCGACATGGCGAAACTGGGCAAGGATTCGCCCGTCGCCTGGCATCTGTTCGCCGAAAGCTCGCGCCTCGCTTATGCCGACCGCAACCTGTACGTCGGCGATCCCGATTACGTCCGCGTCCCGGTCAAGGGCTTGCTCGACCCCACCTATATCGCGAAGCGCTCGGCGCTGATCGCGACCGACAAGACGATGGCGCGCGTCGCCGCCGGCACGCCGCCGGGCGCACCGGCACGCACCCCGGCGCCGGTCAGCGAGGTCGCCGGCACCACCGACCTCGCCGTCGCCGATCGCGCCGGCAACGTCGTCGAGGTGACGACGACGGTCGAGGGGCCGTTCGGCTCGGGGCTGGTCGTCGACGGCACCGTGCTCAACAACGAGCTGACCGACTTCGACATCGTGCCGGTGGATGCCGGCTATCTCGTCGCCAACCGCGTCGAGGGCGGCAAGCGGCCGCGCAGCTCGATGGCGCCGACGATCGTCTACGACGCCAGCGGCAAGGTCCGTCTGGCGGTCGGCGCGGCGGGCGGCTCGACGATCATCGCGCAGATCGCCAAGGCGCTGATCGGCGTGCTCGACTGGAATCTGTCGGCGCAGGAGGCGATCGCGCTCGGCCTTGTCTACGCCCCCGGCCCGGTCGCGACGCTGGAGACCGGCACTGGCGCCGCCGCGCTGCAACCCGCGCTCGCCGCGCTGGGCGAACGCACGCAGGTCGCGCCGCTCGGGCTCAAGGCCAATGCGATCGAATGGAAGCAGGGCCGCTGGGTCGGCGCCGCCGATCCGCGCAGCGAGGGCGTCGCGATCGGCGAGGACGGCAGCGTCAGCGACCCGACCCGCATGGCGCCGGTCGCCAACCGCCCTTCGGAATAAACGACGACGGCGGGCCGGCGAGCCCGGCCGCGACAGGAGAGATCATGGCCCTCGAGCGTTTCACCAATCTCGTCACGATGTTCTTCGCTCGGGCGAAGGACCGCGGCGACGCTCCCTTCCTCTGGGCGAAACGCGACGGCCAATGGGTCGCGACGAGCTGGGCGGAGGCAGCACGTCAGGTCGCGAGCCTCGCCGCGGGTCTCAAGGCGATCGGCATGAAACCGGGCGACCGGGTGATGCTGGTCAGCGAGAACCGGCCGGAATGGTGCATCAGCGATCTCGCGATCATGGCGGCGGGCTGCATCACCGTGCCGGCCTATGTCACCAATACCGAGCGCGACCATGCCCATATCATCGCCGATTCGGGCGCATGCGGCATCATCGTGTCCACCGACAAGCTCGCGCGCACGGTGCTCACCGCGGTGCTGCGCTCCAACCAGGGCCAGATCGTCATCGGCATCGATCCGATGCGCGCGCCCTCGGCCGGCGTCGACTTCCACGACTGGCATGCGCTGATCGCCGACCATCCGACCGAGCCAACGGTGGCCGCGGCGGAAGCGACCTTCCAGCGCGGGGACCTCGCCTGCATCATCTACACCAGCGGCACCGGCGGTGCACCGCGCGGGGTGATGCAGCATCACGGCGCGATCCTGCACAATTGCAACGGCTGCGCGACGGTCATCGAAGAGGATTTCGGCGCGGGCGACGAGGTATTCCTGTCGTTCCTGCCGCTCAGCCACGCCTATGAACATACCGGCGGCCAGCATCTGCCGATCTCGCTCGGCGGCCAGATCTATTATGCCGAGGGGCTCGACAAGCTCGCCGCCAATATCGAGGAAGTGCGCCCGACGATCATGTTCGTCGTGCCGCGCCTGTTCGAGGTGCTGCGCACGCGGATCAGCAAGGCGATCGAGAAACAGGGCGGCATGTCCGCCTATCTGCTGGCGAAGGCGCTCGACGTCGGCGCGAAGGCGAATGCGGGCACGCTGCGCCTCGCCGACCGGCCCGCGCAACTGCTGGTCCGCACTCTGTTCAAGCCGAAGATCGCGAAGAAGTTCGGCGGACGGATGAAGGCGATGGTGTCGGGCGGCGCGCCGCTCAACCCGGAGATCGGGTTGTTCTTCCAGTCGCTCGGCGTCACCTTCCTGCAAGGCTATGGCCAGACCGAGGCGGCGCCGGTGATCTCGTGCAACCGGCCGAGCGCGGGCATCCGCATGGATTCGGTCGGCCCGCCGCTGATCGATACCGAGGTGCGCATCGCCGAGGACGGCGAGATCCTGGTGCGCGGCGAGCTGGTGATGCACGGCTATTGGCGCAACGAGGCCGAGACGGCGCGCGTGCTCAAGGACGGCTGGCTGCACACCGGCGACATCGGCGAAATCGACGCCGCCGGCCGCATCGCGATCACCGATCGCAAGAAAGACCTCATCATCAACGACAAGGGCGACAATGTCGCGCCGCAGAAGGTCGAGGGGATGCTGACGCTGCAACCCGAGATCGTGCAGGCGATGATCGCCGGCGACCGGCGCCCCTATATGGTCGCGCTGATCGTCCCGGACCCCGAATGGACGCAGGAATGGTGCGCGGCCAACGGCACGCTCTGCAAGTTCGAGCGACTGGCGGAGAACAGCGAATATCGCACCGCGATCGGCCATGCGGTGGAGCGCGTGAACAAGGATCTGTCGGTCACCGAACGCATCCGCCGTTTCGTGCTGGCGGATGCGCCGTTCACGATCGAGAACGAGCAACTGACGCCCAGCCTCAAGATCCGCCGCCACGTGATCCGCAAGGAATATGGCGACCGGCTGGACGCGCTATATCGGGGGTGAGGTGACCTCGCGGGCTCCCGCCCTGTCCTCCCCTCCGCCAGCTTGAATAACCTTACTGCGGGCGGAGCCGGGGCCAGCGAAGTTCGATCGGTTTCTTTATCAGATTCGTCACCCCGGACTTGTTCCGGGGTCCACCGAGCCGCGAAAGAACGGTGTCGAAACAGGCCTTTCTCCTCGCCGCAGGGTGGACCCCGGAACAAGTCCGGGGTGACGGGGTGGGCTTGAAAGACGACAGGCTTGCGCGAGCGTCCATATGCGATAGCCCTGCCCTTGCGGGGAAGGATTTCCGTCACTTCCCCTTTCGCGGCAGCACCGCCAGCGTCCAGTCCTTCGCCGGCACCAGATATTTCGCCGCGGTCGCCTGCAACACATCGGGCGTCACGTCGCCGAAGTCGCGGCCGATGCGACGCGTCGCCTCCAGCCGGCGATCGTCATAGGCCCCGCCCGACAGCTCGCGCAGCCAGAACAGGCTGCTCGTCGCCGCGCGCGCATAGACCTGCTGCAACGGCCCCTTCACCCGCGCCAGCTCGTCGGCGCCGATCGGCGTCTTGGCGAGATCGGCGGCGATCTCGCGCGACAGGCGGAAGAACAGATCGACGTTCGCCGGCGCGACCTGACTCACCGCCATCAGGCGGCCGCCGCCGGGCAGCCCCTTGGGCCAGTTGCTCGCGACGCCGGGGCTGTAGCTCGCCCCCGCCGCCTGCCGCATCCGCTCGAACAATCGGTCGCTGAACACCTGCGCCAGCACGTCGAGACGGCGTGCCTCGGCGATGTCGGCGACGCCGGCGCCGGTCGGCCAGGCGATCACCGCGCTCGCCTGATTGTCGGGGCCCTTGTGGTAGCGCAGCACCGGCGTCGCGACATGGGCGGGGAAGCGCACCGGCGGCGCCGCCGTCGTCGGCTGGGTGCGCGCGGGGATCGCGCCGAGGCTCTTGGCGACCGCGGCGATCGCCTCGTCCGCCTTGACGTCGCCGAACACGTCGACCTCGATCGGACCGCTGGCGAGCAGCGGCGCCCAGAACGCCTCGAACGCCTTGGGCGTCAGCGCGTCGACCGCCTTGGCGTCGGGCGTCGCCCAGCGCGGGTCGCCGGCATGCAGCAGCCCTTCCAGATCGCGCGACAGCACGCCGTCCGCCGACGAATCATAACCGGGAATCGCGGTCAGCGCCGCCGATTTGGCGCGTGCCACCGGCGCCGGGTCCCAGCGCGGATGCGCCAGCTTGGCGGCGATCAGCGTCAGTTCGTCGGCATAATCCTTGGGGCTGCTCAGCGCGGCGATCGAGAAGGTGTCCTCGTCGATGCCGAAATCGAGGCCGAGCTGCCGCCCCGCGGTGAGTTGGTCGAGATCGTCCTGCCCCAGATTGCCGATGCCGCTTTCCATCAGCGCGAGGTCGCCCGCCCACGCCGGGCTCGGCCGGTTGGCGGGCAGCGAATTATAGCCGCGGCCGAACCGCACCCGCACGAAGACGCGGCCGGTATCGTCCGGGTTGGCGAACACCAGCATGCGCACGCCATTGGCGAACACCACCTTTTCCGCCGGCAGCCCGACGAGCGGTTCGCGCGACGCGACCGTACCGGCAGCGCCTAGCGCGGGCAATTTGGTGAAGTCGACCGCCGCCTGGCTGGCGCGCTTGATCGTCAGCGTCGACACGTCCGCCTTGAGCGCGGCGGCGAGCTTCTCCGCCGTCCCCTTCTCCGCGGTGCGCGTGTTGACCAGCGCCCGCGTGGCGTCGCCCTGGAACAGTTTCTTTGACGAGGCGAGCACCGCGGCGGGGTTGAACATCCCCTTCTGCTTCGCTTCGGTCAGGATCGCATAGCTGTTCTCGGGCGCCGTCACCGTCTCGCGGATGTCGAGCGCGCCGGCCATGTCGTCGGCCTGTTTGGCGCTCGCCTCGACCCGCGCGGTCTCGACGCTGTTGCGGATCGCGACCTCGTAATCGGCATATTCGCGATCGATCTCGGCCTGCGTCGGGGCGCTGTTCTGCGCGTCGGCGATCACCGCGCGCACGTCCTTCAGCGCCTGTTCCCACTGGTCGCCGACCGGCAGGATCAGCACCGAGGTCATGTTGGCCGAGCGCGACCGGTCGTCGAGATCGACCCCCGCCTGCACGAAGCTCGCACCGGCGCGCGCGCGCCGCTCGAGCCGGCGGCTGATCACCTTCGCGGCGATCGTGTCGACCATCCGCTTCTGGTTGAAGATCTTGGTATCGTCATTGTATTGCCAGGGGCGCATCACCCCCATCATCACCAGCGGCGGCAGGCCGGGTTCGACCAGCGTCGCCGAGGTCGGCTGCTTGGGGTCGGGCCTGCCGAAATCGGGGTCGGCGGGGTTGGGGCCGTTACCCTTCCAGCCGGCGAAATGGCGCGTCACCATCTGGCCCAGCGTCGCCGGGTCCATGTCGCCCGAGATGATGACGACGGCACGTTCGGGGCGATACCAGCGGTCGTGGAACGCCTTGATGCTCGCCCCGTTCGCCGCGTCGAGCGTCTCGACCGTGCCGATCGGCGAGCGTTCGGCGAGCGGCTGGCCGGCGAAGAACAGCCGGTTCATCGCGTCCTGCAGCTTGACCTGCGGACCGGGCTGTTCGCGCCGCTCGGCGAGCACGATCGGCCGCTCCGCCGACACCGCGGCATCGGTCAGCGCCGGCGCCGCCATCATCCCCGACAGGATCTTGAGGCTCTCGTCGACGGTCTGGTCGGTCGCCGAGGGCAGATCGAGCTTGTAGAGCGTCTGCGTCGGCGTGGTCGAGGCGTTGCTGTCCGAACCGAAGGTTGCGCCGAACCGCTGCCACACCCGCTTCGCTTCGCCGTCAGGGACATATTCCGAGCCGCGGAACGAGAGATGCTCGATGAAATGCGCATAACCGCGCTCGCTGTCCTTCTCGTACAGCGAACCCGCGTCGATGCGGACGCGGATCGACACCTGCCCCGGCGGTACGCCATTCTTGCGCACCGCATAGCGCAGGCCGTTGGGCAGCGTACCGAACACCCAGGCGGGATCGTGCGCGAGGTCGCTGCCCTTGTAGAGCCACGGCGTCGGATCGACCTTGACCCCGGCGTCCGGGGCGGCAGCGGTGGCGGATGCGGGCCGGGCGGGAGCCCTGACCTGGGCGAGCGTCGCCGACGCGAGGGCGAGGACGAGTACGGGCGCGAACGCGCGGGTGAAAAACGCCATAGTCCCCCTCTCTAGCGATTGCGGCGCGGCCCCGCCAGCGTGACCGTATCCTCCTCGTTTCGGTCATCATTTCGCCCCAGCCGGGGCGTAGCCCGACGGTCTTGGGGCAGCCGGGCAACGACGGGCCCGACGCGACTCGATGATGGTATCTGTAATGACGACCGGTATGAACGAAGCGGCCCCCGCAATGTGGCGGAACTCGGGCAAGGCCGTGCCCACCCCGCCCGCGCCGCTCGCCGCCGAGCCCGGCCGGCCGCTGATCATCCGCATTGGCAAGCGGCTGCGCGGCCTGTTCGACCGGATGATCGCCGCCTCGTCGCTGGTCGCCAACGATCCGGTGCTCGACGTGCGCCAGTTCGGCTGGACCGCGCTGCTGCGCGACCAGTGGCAGACGATCCGCGACGAGGCCGCGGCGGTGGCGTTGCAGGGACAGCCGGCGCCGAGCCTCGCGACGATCTCGCCCGATCACCGGTCGATCGCCGAGGTCGACAAATGGCGCTCCTTCTTCCTGTGGGGCTATGGCTATCCGATCGAGGACAATCTGGCGCGCTGCCCGGCGACGCAGGCGCTGGTCGCGCGCATCCCCGGGCTCAACAGCGCCTTCTTCTCGATCCTCGCGCCCGGCACGCATATCCCCGCGCATCGCGGGGTCACCAAGGGGCTGATCACCTGCCACCTCGGCCTGTTCGTGCCGCGCGACGGCGACGTGCGGATGCGCGTCGCCGACCGCATCGTCCGCTGGGCGGAGGGCGAGACCCTGGTCTTCGACGACACCTACGACCACGAGGTGTGGAACGACAGCGCGGGAACGCGCGTGGTGCTGCTCGTCCAGTTCGAACGCCCGCTGAGGAATCCGGGCAAATGGATCGCCGACCTCTTCCTCGGCGTGGTGCGGAGATCGCCGTTCGTCCAGGAGGCGCGCGCGAACATCAAAAGCTGGAACGCCGCGGTCAAGCAACTCGAGGCTTAACCGCCCTCCCCTTGCAGGGGAGGAATTCAGCGGACGCGGAAACAATCCCTTTCCGCCGTTACGCTTGATCCCCCGCCCCCCACGGTCCACATGACGCTCATGCTGATCGAGACCGAAACCACGCCCAACCCGGCGACGCTCAAGTTCCTGCCCGGCCGCACCGTCATGGATGCCGGCACGCGCGACTTCGCCACCCCCGAGGAGGCCGAGGCGAGCCCGCTCGCCGAGATGCTGTTCGCGCTCGGCGACGTCACCGGCGTGTTCTTCGGTCGCGACTTCGTGTCGGTCACCGCCGCGCCCGGCGTCGAATGGCACAGCCTCAAGCCCGACGTGCTGGCGATCCTGCTCGACCATTTCGCCGCCAACATGCCGCTGTTCCGCCAGGGCAGCGCCGGGTTCAGCGTCCCCGCCGACGAAGAGGTACTGACCGACGACCCCGCCGATGCCGACATCGTCGCGCAGATCCGCGAGCTGATCGACACGCGCGTCCGCCCCGCGGTGGCCAACGACGGCGGCGACATCGTCTATCGCGGCTTCGATAAGGGCAAGGTCTTCCTCCGCATGCAGGGCGCCTGCGCCGGCTGCCCCTCGTCCAGCGCGACGCTGAAGAGCGGCATCGAGCAGCTCCTCAAATATTACGTCCCCGAAGTCACCGAGGTGAGAGCCGTCTGATGTCCGACCCCCTGTCCGATACCGCGCTCGACCGCATCTTCCGCACCGCGCGTAGCTACAACGGTTATACCGACCGACCGGTGACCGAGGATCAGCTCCATGCGATCTGGGAGCTGATGAAATGGGGCCCGACCAGCGCCAACCAATTGCCCGCGCGACTGGTCTGGTGCGTCAGCGACGAGGCCAAGGCGAAGCTCGCCGCCTGCGCGTCGGACACCAATCAGGCGAAGATCCTGAAAGCCCCGGTCAGCGTCGTCATCGCGATGGACGTCGAGTTCCACGAACACCTGCCCGAGCTGTTCCCCCACGTCGACGCCAAGGCGTGGTTCGACGGCAATACCGAGCTGCGCACCGCCTCGGCGGTCCGCAACTCGACGTTGCAGGGGGCCTATTTCATCATCGCCGCACGCGCGCTCGGACTGGATACCGGGCCGATGTCGGGCTTCGACCAGGGCGCGGTCGACAAGGCGTTCTTCGGCGACCGACCGGGGGTGCGGACCAACTTCATCTCCACGCTCGGCTATGGCGATCCGGCGAGCGTGCACGACCGCCTGCCCCGGCCGGGCTTCGAACGGTTCAACACGATCGCGTGAACCTAAGTCCTCCCCCGCCAGGGAGTGCCGGGTTGGATTGCCCCCGGCAATCCAAGCCCATGCCGGGGGCATGGGCGACCCGGCACTGTGGCAGGCCGAAGGCCTGACGGAGGGGGAGGATACGGCTACCCAAGCCGTATGCGGCGACGCCCCCTCCACCACCGGCTGCGCCGGCGGTCCCCCTCCCCGCTTCGCGATGGAGGAATTGCGCTGAAACTCACGCTTGTCCCCCGCGCTCGCGTGTCGCAAAGCAGTCCAAACATGACCGACGCCCCTTCCCGCATCCTCGTCATCGACACCGCCACCGCCGCCTGTTCGGTCGCGCTGATCGAGGACGGCCGTGTCATCGCCGCGCAGCATCGCGAGGTCGGCCGCGGCCATGCCGAGCAGTTGCTGCCGATGATCGCCGACCTGCCCGACGGTGGCCGCGCCGCGCACATCCTCGTCGACGTCGGCCCGGGCAGCTTCACCGGCCTGCGCGTCGGCATCGCCGCCGCCCGCGGGCTCGCGCTCGGCTGGGACGCGAGCGTCGCCGGCTATTCGAGCCTGTCGCTGATCGCCGCCGCCGACTTCGCCGCCGGCCGCACCGGCAGCATCGCGGTGATGCTGGAGGGCGGCCATGGCGAGGTGTTCGTCCAGTCGTTCGCCGCCGGCCCCGCGCCGCTCGACGACCTCGCCTCGCTCAAGCCCGACGCGGCGATCGCCGCGCTCGGCGATCGTTATCCCGTCGGCAACGGCGTGCGCTGGCTGCAGCAGGTCGCGCCGGAGCTCGCCGGCCGGCCCGCGCTGCCCGACGCGTCCGATGCGCTGCTGCTGCCGCAGGCGCTCGCGACGCTGCCGCCGCGCCCGGTCTACGGCCGGGCCCCCGACGCCAAATTGCCGGGCGGAAAGGTGCCCGCGTGATGGCGACGCGTCAGGTGATGCTGCGTACCGGCGACGCCCGCGACGTCGCCACGGTCGATGCGCTGATGGCCGCCGCGTTCGAGCCGCGGTTCGGCGAGGCGTGGACGCGCAACCAGTGTCTCGGCGTGCTGGCGATGCCCGGCGTCCGCCTGACGCTCGCTTATGTCGACGAAGCCCCCGCCGGTTTCGCGATGGTGCGCAGCGTCGCCGACGAAGCCGAGCTGCTGTTGCTCGCGGTCGATCCCGTCTGGCGCCGTCGCGGCATCGCCCGTGCGCTGCTCCGCGGCGTCATCGCCGAGGCGCAGGCGACCGGCATCGCCGACCTGCATCTTGAGGTGCGCGAAGGCAATGACGCCGTCCGCCTCTATACCGAACAGGGGTTCGCCAAGGTCGGCGAGCGGCGCAATTACTATCGCGGCAAGACCGGCCAGGCGTTCGACGCGCACACCTATCGCCGCGCGATCTGACCATCTGCTTTTTGCGAGTCGGTTTCGCTTTTCGCAACAAGCCACCTGCACTACATAGGGGACATGCCCCGCAAGATCGATCTCGAAGCCCTTTGCAACCAGAAGGGCCTGCGTATCACCGAACAGCGCCGCGTCATCGCGCGCGTCCTGTCCGAAGCCGAAGACCATCCCGACGTGGAGAAGGTCTATGAACGTGCCTCGGCGATCGATCCGGGGATTTCGATCGCCACCGTCTACCGCACGGTGCGGCTGTTCGAGGAGGCGGGTATCCTCGACCGTCACGATTTCGGCGACGGTCGCGCCCGCTACGAGCCCTCGCCCGAGGCGCATCACGATCATCTGATCGACGTCGAGACCGGCAAGGTCATCGAGTTCGTCGATCCCGAGCTGGAACAGCTCCAGAAGGCGATCGCCGAGAAGCTCGGCTTCCGCCTCGTCGACCACCGCATGGAATTGTACGGCGTCAGCCTCGACCGCAAGGCGTGAGCGCGGCCGCCGTCTCGTGACCGATGGGACGGCCGCCGATGTATTCCACACCAGACACATCTGGCGGCGGGTATAAATTTGGTCGATCGTTCCAAAAGGTCCGTCACCCCGGATGCGTTCGAGCCCTGCCAGAAAGTCCGCATCACCCGCGAATCAGCACAGTGCTCCTGCGAAAGCAGGAGCCCAGGGCCAAGCAGAACAATGCCTTATGGTGTTCGGGACTCCTGGACTCCTGCTTTCGCAGGAGCACTTGGGCGGCTGCCGCAAAGATCTCGAACAAATCCGGGGTGATGAAGTGGTTGTGATACCGCCCCCCCTCCTTGTCGCGATGATCGCCAACCTGCGCCTCGCCGGCCGCCTGCTCGCGCTCGTCATCGCCCTCCTCGGCGGCCTCGCGCTGCACGGCGCCTGGCGGGCGGTCCGCCGGCCTTCGCCCTGGCCGCGGCGGTTCCTCGGGCTGGTCGCGCGGATCGTCGGCGCGCAAGTGCGCGTCGTCGGCACGCCGCTCGCCCGCGATGTCGTGTTCCTCAGCAACCATCTCAGCTGGATCGATATCCTCGCGATCGCCGGCGCCACCGGCAGCGCCTTCGTCGCCAAGGGCGAATTGCGCGGCGTGCCGCTGGTCGGCTGGCTGTGCACGCTCAACCGCACCCTCTTCGTCAGCCGCGACGACCGGTTACAGGTGGCCGAGCAGATCGCGCAGCTCCGCACCGCCATCGGCGCCGGCGGGCCGGTGACCGTCTTTCCCGAAGGCACCACAGGGGACGGCGTCACCCTGCTGCCGTTCAAGGCGGCGCTGCTCGCCGCGCTCGACCCGCCGCCGCCGGGCGTCCGCGTCCAGCCGATCCGGGTCGATTACGGCACGGCGACGCCCGAACTCGCCTGGGTCGGCGACGAGCCCGGCGGGGCGCATGCGCTGCGGGTGCTGCGGCGACGGGGACGCTTTCCGGTGACGCTCCACCTGCTCGCGCCGTTCGATCCCGCCGCGGCGGGCAGTCGCAAGGCGATCGCCACGCAGGCACGGGCGGCGATCGAAAACGCCGCCTGAACCCGCCGCTGCATCAATGCACGCCGGCGCCGAACGTATAGCTCAGCGCCAGCCCGACCGAGGGCTGGCTGCGCGAGCCAAAGGCGCGCACCACCGGTGACCGGCCGGGATCGCCGACCAGCCGGTCGTATTTGGCATAGCCGGACACGCCCCAATGCGGGGTCAGCTGCCGCAAGGCGCCCACCGTCGCCCCGACCGCCTGCAAACCGCCGTCCGCCTTGAACGCCGGCAGCCCGGCGAAGGCCGCATCCGCGGCGGCGACGCCGAAATAGGCGCGATTGTAGCGCGCGCCCGCCAGCGTGACCCGCGGTCCGATCGAAAACAGCCACCGGTCGGCATCGCGTGCGATATAATCCGCGCCGACCACGCCGATCAGCCCCTTGTGACCGCCCAGCCCCTGCCGCGCCTCGACGCGGAGCCGCAGCGCGTCGCTCAGGGCATATTGGACGAAGCCGCCGAGCTCGACGGTGGCGCCGACGCTCGGCAGCCGTCCACCGACATCGCGGGCGCGCCGGCGACCCTCGAAGCCGATCACCGGCCCGAACTGGAACCGGTCGTCGCGCAATATCGGAAAGCCCGCGCTTTCATCCGGCGCTTCGAAGGCGAAAGGCGTATCGCCACGCGTCCGCGACACGTCGACGAACGGCCGCAGCGCAAACGAATCGGCCCCCGGATAACGCGGCACGAGCTGCGGCCCCAGCCCGATCCGCGTGCGCCGTGGCGCGTCGACCTCCGCCTCCTGCGCGAAGGCGGGCGTGGCGCCGCAGCCGGTGGCGAGCAGCAGGGCGATAGCGGAGCGCGTCATGATCGTCATGACCCGACCGTACAGCGTTTATTCGCAATGGCGAAGCGGGTGGCATCCCTGATGCGCCGCAACATTTCGACCTGCCCGGATCGGCTCCGCCATAGATTTCGCCAAGTCTAGGCCAAGAAGGAACAGCTTCCACCGGCAGTCGTTGGACAGCTCGATCCCAGGAGATAGACATGCGCAAGATATTGATTTGTATCAGCACGATTGCCCTCGCCGCGACATCTGCCGGCGCGCTGGCACAGGACGTCGGCATGATGACTCCGACCCAGGTCGGTGCGACGCCGCTCGCCGGCACGCCGGCTCAGAATTACGTGACCTGGGCGGCGGACGGCGACATGTACGAGA
The DNA here is from genome assembly GCF_005503285.1 of Sphingomonas sp. 2SG. Taxonomy (NCBI): domain Bacteria; kingdom Pseudomonadati; phylum Pseudomonadota; class Alphaproteobacteria; order Sphingomonadales; family Sphingomonadaceae; genus Sphingomonas; species Sphingomonas sp. 2SG. The sequence goes on along the minus strand of NZ_SCMZ01000004.1, from coordinate 50,182 downwards.
TCCAGTCGAGCAAACTCGCGCTCACCAAGGCGAAAAGCCAGGCGACCAAGGACTTCGCGCGCGAGATGATCGCCGACCATATGCAGACCACCAAATCGCTGATGGCGGCGCTCCCCAAGACCGAGCCCAAGGTCGCGAAGCCCGGCAAGGCGCTGTCCGAACCCAATGCGGCGAAGATCGCGGCGCTCAAGTCGGCACCCGCCGACGGCTTCGACGCCCTTTACATGCAGCAGCAGGCCGACGCGCATAAGACCGCCTGGGCACTCCACAAGGGCTATGCCACCGATGGCCAGGACCCGGCGCTCCGCCAGGTCGCGACCAGCGCGGTGCCGATCATCGAGAAGCACCTCGCCCACGCCCAGGGCGGCGTCGCCCGCACGATGTAATCCAATTCCTCCCCCGCCAGGGGGAGGTGGCAGCGCAAAGCGCTGACGGAGGGGGCGGAAGGGGTGGAGCTTGTTGATTGAGCTGCCACCCCATCCTCCCCCTTCGCCATTCGGCTGATGCCGAACGGTCCCACTCGCCCTGCCGGAGGAGGAACAGGTTACCCGCTGGCGACCACCCCCCACATCCTGTATGCGCGCCGGCATGACTCCCGCGGACAAACCCCAGACCCCGCCCAAGACCTTCCACGTCAAGTCGTTCGGCTGCCAGATGAACGTCTACGACGGCGAGCGCATGGCCGAACTGATGGCGGCCGACGGGATGACCGCGACCGACGATCCCGATCGTGCCGATCTCGTCGTGCTCAACACCTGCCACATCCGCGACCGCGCGACCGAGAAGGTCTATTCGGACATCGGCCGGCTGCGCAAGAACGCCCGGCTCAACGAGCGCACCGCCCCGATGATCGCGGTCGCCGGCTGCGTCGCGCAGGCCGAGGGCGACGAGATCGTCCGCCGCGCCAAGGTCGACGTCGTCGTCGGCCCGCAGGCCTATCACAATCTTCCCGCGCTGGTGGCGAGCGCCGCCGCCGGTACGCCCAGCCTCGACACCGACATGCCGCTGCTGTCGAAGTTCGGCGCGCTGCCTGCGCGCCGCCGCGTCGGCCCCTCCGCCTTCCTCACCGTGCAGGAAGGATGCGACAAATTCTGCACCTATTGCGTCGTACCCTATACGCGCGGCGCCGAGGTCAGCCGCCCGTTCGCGGCGATCGTCGACGAGGCGAAGGCGCTGGTCGACGCCGGCGCACGCGAGATCACGTTGCTCGGCCAGAACGTCAACGCCTGGGACGATGACGGCCGCGGACTGCACGATCTTATCCGCGTGCTCGATCGTATCCCCGGCCTCGCCCGCATCCGCTATACGACCAGCCACCCCAACGACATGCGGCAGGGGCTGATCGACGCGCACGGCGACGTCGAGAGCCTGATGCCCTTCCTCCATCTGCCGGTGCAGGCGGGCAGCGACCGCGTGCTCAAGGCGATGAACCGCAACCACGACACCGCTTCCTATCTGCGCCTGCTCGATCGGGTGCGCGTGGTCCGGCCCGATATCGCGCTGTCGGGCGATTTCATCGTCGGCTTCCCCGGCGAAACCGAAGCGGAGTTCGCCGAGACGCTGCGGCTGGTCGACGCGGTCGGCTATGCGCAGGCCTATTCCTTCAAATACAGCCCGCGGCCCGGCACGCCCGCCGCCGACATGGCCGGCGCGATCCCCGAGGTGATGATGGACGAGCGGCTGCAACGATTGCAGGCGGCGCTCGGCCGCGACCAGCAGGCGTTCAACCAGGCGAGCGTCGGCCGCAGCTGCGACGTGCTGATCGAACGCCGCGGCAAATTGCCCGGCCAGATGCTCGGCAAGTCGCCATGGCTGCAATCGGTCCATCTGATGACCGACGCGGCGATCGGTGACATGGTCTCGGTCGACCTGCTCTCCGCCGGCCCGGTATCGCTGGCGGGTGCCGAACGGGTGCGCGTAGCGGCCTGATTTGCGCGCAGAGGCGCAAAGACACGAAGGTGTTGCGCGTGGCGCAAAGCATCTCGATCCCAATGGCTAGAATGCAAGCCGCTGACGCGGCATCTTCGCGCGACATCTCCGCGTCTCCGCTTCTCCGCGCGAACCACCCTTCTTCGCGCCTTCGCGCCTTCGCGTGAAATCGACCTTTCCCGCTTCCCTTTCGCCCGCCCGCATCCCACATTCCTTTCATGCCATCACGGCATGAAAGGACCGCATGAGTCGCAAGCCCGTCCCCGCCCGCTCCGGTGAACGCAGCCGGGCTGAGGTGTTGTTCGACAAGCCGCAATTGCTCGCCACGCTCTTCGGGCAATATGACCAGAATCTCGTCGCGCTCGAAAACCGGCTCGGCGTCTATATCACCGCCCGCGGTAATCGCGTCGGGCTGGAGGGCAGCGCCGAGCATGTCGCGCTCGCCCGCGACGTGCTCCAGGACCTGTATCACCGCCTGCAACGCGGCGAGGAGATCGACACCGGCCTCGTCGACGCCTCGATCGCGATGGCGTCGGAGCCCACGCTCGACGGCATCGTCAGCACCGAACGCGGCGCCATCCCCTCGGTGATGATCCGCACCCGCAAGAAGACGATCGTGCCGCGCACCCCGGCACAGGCGCATTACATGCGCGAACTGTCGACCAACGACATGATCTTCGCGCTCGGGCCGGCAGGCACCGGCAAGACCTATATCGCGGTCGCGCAGGCGGTGTCGCAACTCATCACCGGCAGCGTCCAGCGCCTCATCCTGTCGCGCCCCGCGGTCGAGGCGGGCGAGAAGCTCGGCTTCCTCCCCGGCGACATGAAGGAGAAGGTCGATCCCTATCTGCGCCCGCTCTACGACGCGCTGCACGACTGCCTGCCCGCCGAGCAGGTCGAGCGCCGCATCGCGAGCGGCGAGATCGAGATCGCCCCGATCGCCTTCATGCGCGGCCGCACGCTGGCGGACGCCTTCGTCATCCTCGACGAGGCGCAGAACACCACGCCGGCGCAGATGAAGATGTTCCTCACCCGCTTCGGCCAGAACAGCCGGATGGTGATCTGCGGCGACCCCAACCAGACCGATCTGCCCGGCGGCGTCGGTTCGTCGGGGCTGGCGGATGCGACGATGCGGCTCGAAGGCGTCGAGGGCATTTCGATGACCCGCTTCACCGCCGCCGACGTCGTCCGCCATCCGATCGTGGGGCGGATCGTCGAGGCCTATGAGGGGCCGGGCGCTTGAACGGAATGTATATCTCTGTGGCTTTGTGAGGATATCAGGAGCACTTATGGCGTCCCTCTATCCCGAGAAGAGCGATATGGCCGATCCGGTTTGCGAAGTCGGTGCCTTGCTGGGCATTAGCGAGACGGCGGCAATCGACGATGCCCGGCTGCACCCAGAGCAGGAACTGGAGCGAACCAAGGTGGTGAGCCTTCGTGAGCGTATGGAGGCGTGGCGGCAGGCTCACCCCTTGGGCGAGCCCACCGGCCAGGTCGCCGACAAGGCGTTCTACGATTCGCTGAACGACGAGGAAGACGATTGACCATCTTCGTCGGTGCATCAGCGATGCTCGGCAGAGCGCCGCTATGCATCTCGTATCGATCGGCGCCGCGGAGGCGATGATCGCGACCGCAGCCTATGATCGCTACGGCAAGGGCCGCCACCCCGCCCGGCTCAACATGGGCGATTGCTTCGCTTATGCCTGCGCCAAGACGCACGATGCCCGCCTGCTCTACAAGGGCGACGATTTCTCAAAGACGGACCTTGCATGATCCAGATCGAACTCGCCCGCGAAGAGCCTTGGCCCGCCGACACCGACTGGGACGCGCTCGCCGCGCGCGCCACCCGTGCCGCGATCGGGCTCACGCCTTATGGCGAATTGCTGACGACCGCCGCGACGGTCGAGATCAGCGTCCGCCTCACCGGCGACGAGGAGGTGCGCACGCTCAACGCGCAATATCGCCAGAAGGACAGGCCGACCAACGTCCTCTCTTTCCCGATGGTCCAGCCCGACCTGATCGACACGGTCAGCCAGAACAGCGACGACGGCGAGCTGCTGCTCGGCGACATCGTCATGGCGCATGGCGTCTGCGCCGCGGAGGCGCACGAGAAGGGCGTCAGCGTCGCCGAACATGCCACGCACCTGCTGGTGCACGGCACGCTGCATCTGCTAGGCTATGACCATATGGGGGACGAGGAAGCCGAAGCGATGGAGGATATCGAGCGTCAGGCGCTCGCCACGCTCGGCATTTCGGACCCTTATCTAGTGCGAGAGGACTGATACGGCCGCCATGGCAGACGACCGAAGTAGCGCCGGCAACGGCGACCCCAGCGAATCGAACATCTGGCGCGGGCTGAAGACGTTGATCTTCGGCGGGGCGCATGAAGAATCCCTCCGCGAACAGCTCGAGGAGGCGATCGACCGGCACGAGGACGATCCCGCGCCCGACGCCAAGGGCGACCTGACCCCGCTCGAGCGGCAGATGGTGCGCAACCTGCTCCACTTCGGCGAGCGCGACGCCGGCGACGTCGGCGTGCCGCGCGCCGATATCGTCGCGGTCGAGGAAGGCACAACCTTCGCGCATCTCGTCCAGATCTTCGCCGAGGCGGGCCACAGCCGCCTGCCCGTCTATCGCGGCGAGCTCGATACGATCATCGGCATGGTCCATATCAAGGACGTGTTCGCGATCCTCGCCACCGGCGCCGAGCATCCCGCCGACATCTCCGGCCTGATCCGCGAGCCGCTCTACGTGCCGATGTCGCGCGGCGCGCTCGACCTGCTCGCCGACATGCGCGCGAGCCACGTCCATCTCGCGGTGGTGCTCGACGAATATTCGGGGACCGAGGGGCTGGTCACGATCGAGGACCTGATCGAGGAGATCGTCGGCGAGATCGAGGACGAGCATGACGAGGCGCCCGAGGCGCTGCTCGTGCCGATCGACGGCGGCGCCTGGGATGCCGATGCGCGCGCCGAGCTGGAAGACGCCGCGACGCTGATCGACCCGCGTCTGGGCGAGACCGATCACGACGTCGACACCTTGGGCGGGCTCGCCGCAGTGCTGGCGGGGCATGTGCCGACCGTCGGCGAATGCGTCGATCACCCCAGCGGCTGGAAGCTCGAGGTGCTCGATTCGGACGAGCGACGCATTCACCGCCTGCGGCTGCACCCGCCGGTGACGCGCGAGATCGAGGAGGACTGAGCGCACTCAGCCTCCGTTCAGCCGCGATGGCGATGATCGCAGGCGAACGGATAGGAGGTGTGCATGCAGCCCTTGTCGAACGGCCCGCGGACGATCCGCCCCGCCCTCCTGTGTCTCGCCGCGGTCCTTCCCACGCCGGCGCTGGCACAGGCGTGGACGACGATCCGCGCGACCCCGCCCGCCCCGGCCGCCTATCAGGTCGCCAAGAACCAGGACGACATCCGCGCCGGGCGCAGGTCCGGACAGCTCTCCAGAGCCGACGCCCGCGACCTTCGCCGCGAAAACGCCCGCGTGGCGATCTCGCGGCCGCCTATGCCAGAAACGGCACGACCGACTCCGAAGCCGCCTTCGTTCAGGCCGCCGCCGAAGCCACCCACAGCCGCATCGTCGCGAAACGCACGCAAGGCGCGAAGTGAGGCGACACTTTCCGCCGCGATGCGACCGATACTGATCGCCTCTTTCGATCACCGCCTTCGCGAATTCGCGTTTTCCTGATCTGTCCCGCTCCGGTAGCATTTGCACCATACCGGCGCGGCACGGGAATGTGCGCGTCACGCCAGACAGGCCCGATCGAGGAGAGACGAACATGGACGCCATCACCGAAGGCAGCCCGATCAACGACCCCAGGAAACAGGCCGCCGCCAAGCGCCGCCTGCTGGGTCGCACCGCCAAGGATTGGTGGCCCGAGTCGCTGTCGATCGACATCCTTCACCAGAAGGGCGTCAGCGGCAATCCGATGGGCGACGACTTCGACTATCGGTCGGAATTCCTCAGCCTCGACTATGACCAGCTCAAGGCCGACCTGACCGCGCTGATGACCGACAGCCAGCCGTGGTGGCCGGCCGATTACGGTCATTACGGCCCGTTCTTCATTCGCATGGCATGGCATAGCGCCGGCACCTATCGCACCGGCGACGGCCGCGGCGGCTCGTCCGCTGGGCAGCAGCGGTTCGCGCCGCTCAACTCGTGGCCGGACAACGGCAATCTCGACAAGGCGCGTCGCCTGCTGTGGCCGATCAAGCAGAAATACGGCCGCCAGCTGAGCTGGGCGGACCTGTTCATCCTCGCGGGCAACGTCGCGATCGAATCGATGGGTGGCCCGACCTTCGGCTTTTCCGGCGGCCGCGAGGACGTGTTCGAGCCCGAGAAGGACGTCTATTGGGGCACCGAGGAGGAATGGCTCGGCCAGACCCGCATCGACGAGGAAGCCGGCCTCGCGCTCGAAAGCCCGCTCGCCGCGATCCAGCACGGCCTCATCTACGTGAACCCCGAAGGCCCGGGCGGCTGCCCGCATCCGCAGGGTTCGGCGCGCGACATGAAGGAGACCTTCGCGCGCATGGGAATGAACGACGAGGAAACCGTCGCGCTGACCGCCGGCGGCCATACCTTCGGCAAGGCGCATGGCGCCGGCGACGCCAAGCTGGTCGGTGTCGAGCCCGAGGGCGCGGATATCGCCTCGCAGGGCCTCGGCTGGACCTCGACGCACGAGAGCGGCATGGGCGACCATACCATCACCTCGGGCATCGAGGGTGCGTGGACGCCGACGCCGACGACGTGGGACATGAGCTATTTCGATATGCTCTTCGACCACGAATATGAGCTGGTGAAGAGTCCGGCGGGCGCGCATCAGTGGCAGCCGGTCGGCAATCCCGACGAGACGCTCGCCCCGGCGGCGCATACCGCTGGCAAGCGCGTGCCGACGATGATGACCACCGCCGACATGGCGCTCAAGGTCGACCCGGCGTACAATGCGATCTGCCAGAAGTTCCGCGCCGACCCGGCCTATTTCGCCGACGCCTGGGCGCGGGCGTGGTACAAGCTGACGCATCGCGACATGGGGCCGAAGATCCGCCTGATCGGCCCGGAAGTGCCGCAGGAAGAGCTGATCTGGCAGGACCCGATCCCGCTCGCCGACTATCCGCAGATCGACGACGGTGACGTCGCCGCGCTGAAGAATGCGATTGCGGACTCCGGCCTGTCGATCGAGGAACTGGTCACCACCGCCTGGGCCTCGGCCTCGACGTGGCGCGGCTCGGATCATCGCGGCGGTGCCAACGGTGCGCGCATCCGCCTTGCCCCGCAGAAGGACTGGGAGGTCAACCAGCCCGAGCAGCTCGCCCGGGTCCTGTCGGTCTATGAGGGGATCAAGGCGGACTTCGACGGCAAGGGCGCGAAGAAGGTGTCGCTTGCCGACCTGATCGTGCTCGGCGGCTCGGTCGGGATCGAGACGGCGGCCAAGGCGGCCGGCCATACGATCGCGGTGCCCTTCACCCCCGGTCGCACCGACGCGTCCGCCGAGCGGACCGATGCCGAGGGCTTCGACGTGCTCGAACCGCGCGCCGACGGCTTCCGCAACTATCTGCAGGTCAAGTTCAACGTTCCGACCGAGGAGCTGATGGTAGACCGGGCGCAGTTGCTCGGTCTGTCGGCGCCGGAGATGACGGTGCTGGTCGGCGGCCTGCGCGTGCTGGGCGCCAACCACGCCAAGGCGAAGCAGCATGGCGTGTTCACCGACCGGCCGGGGCAGCTGACCAACGACTTCTTCGTCAATCTGCTCGACATGGGCACGGCGTGGAAGCAGATCAGCGACGAAAGCGACGAGGAATTCCTCGGCACCGACCGGGCGACGCACGAGCAGAAGTGGACCGCGTCGCGCACCGATCTGGTGTTCGGCTCCAACTCGCAGCTGCGCGCGCTCGCCGAAGTCTATGCCGCGTCGGATGCGCAGGCGATGTTCGTCAAGCACTTCGTCCAGGCCTGGACCAAGGTGATGAACGCCGACCGCTACGACCTGCTGCCGGGCTGATCCGGACGTGCTCCCGCGCAAGCGGGAGCACGTCGGGCATTCTCATGAGGTTCTGAACCGCTCCCAAGTTACCCGTCACCCCGGACTGGTTCCGGGGTGACGAGATATGTCGGGACAGTGCGCGTTTCGGAACCCCGCACCTTTCCCCTTCCGCGCGCGCGGCTGCCCCCCTATCGTGGCGTCATGCTGAAGCACGTCCTGCGCGTCGCCGCGCTCCTTGTCGTGATCGCCATCGCGGTGGTCGTCTATCTTGCCTGGCCCGATACCGCGCAGGTGCCGTTCGACCGCGTTACCGGCAAACGGCCGCAGATCGTCGCGCCGCGCGAACAGACGCTGCCCACCGTCAAGGTCGCCGATGTCGTCGGCTGGCAGGGCAGCGAGACCCCCACCCCCGCCGCCGGTCTGACCGTCAAGGCGTTCGCGAAGAACCTCGATCATCCGCGCTGGCTGTATCGCCTGCCCAACGGTGACGTCCTCGTCGCCGAGACGAACAGTCCGCCGCGCAAGGGCGGGGGCATTCAGGGCTGGGTCATGGGCCTGCTGCTCGGCAAGGCGGGCGCCGGCGTCCCCTCGGCCAACCGCATCACCCTGTTGCGCGACGCGGACGGCGATGGCGTCGCCGAACAGCGCCACGTCTTCATGACCGGGCTCAATTCGCCGACCGGCATGGCGCTGCTTGGCGGCCAGCTCTACGTCGCCAACACCGATTCGGTGGTGCGCGTCCCCTATACCGAAGGCGCGACGCAGATCGCCGCCAAACCGGAACTAGTGGTCAAGCTCAACGGCGGCGGCAACCATTGGGCGCGCACGCTGGTCGCCGCGCCCGACGGCCGCACGTTGTTCGTCGGCGTCGGTTCGTCGTCGAACATCGCCGAGAACGGGCTCGACGCGGAGAAATATCGCGCCAACATCCTCGAAGTCTATCCCGAGCAGAAGACCTTCCGCGTCTATGCCTCGGGCCTGCGCAATCCGCAGGGCATGGCGATCAGCCCGTTCAACAAGCAGCTCTGGACGGTGGTCAACGAGCGCGACATGCTCGGCTCCGATCTCGCGCCCGATTATCTGACGCAGGTCGAGCTCGGCGACCAGTTCGGCTGGCCGTGGTTCTATTGGGGCGGCTATCCCGATACGCGCGTCGAGCCGGCGCGCCCCGATCTGCAGCAATATTCCAAGCGTCCCGATTATGCGCTCGGGCCGCACGTCGCCGCGCTGGGCCTGACCTTCGCCGGCGACGTCAAGCTCGGCGACCGCTTCGCGCAGGGCGCGTTCATCGGCGAACATGGCTCGTGGAACCGCAAGCCGGTATCGGGCTACAAGGTCGTGTTCGTGCCGTTCGCGACACGCGGCTTCCCCGCGGACGGGGCCAAACCGATCGACGTGCTGAGCGGCTTCCTCAATGCCGACGGCAAGGCCCGCGGCCGCCCCGTCGGCGTGATCGGCGACCGCACCGGCGCGCTGCTGGTCGCGGACGACGTCGGCAATACGATCTGGCGGGTGGCCGGGGGAAAGTAAGCGGCACGCGCGGGTCGTCATCGCGGCGTCGTCGGCAAGGGACGGCGACTGGGAGACCTCGCCACCGGATGACGAGACCTCTGCGACAGCCACCCAGTGCTCCTGCGAAAGCAGGAGCCCAGGAGTCCCGAACGCCATAAGACGTCGTCTTGCTTGGCTCTGGGCTCCTGCTTCCGCAGGAGCACTGCGCTGACGGACCGGGTCGCGGACCTTCGCCGAGCGCTCGCTGATCGGGGCGGCCGATGCCGCCCCTCGCGATCCTATGCCGTGCGCAGGCGCAGCGGCGTGCGCTCCACCGTGCCGGACAGCACCTTGCGCCCGAACACGCGGTTCATCGTCGCGGCGCCATCGGCGTTGGTCAGCACGACGCGCGTCCCGCCCGAGGCGAGCGTCTCGATCGCGCTGATCGTTACCTTGTGCTTGCGGCACAGGGCCTCGACATCGGGCTTGGCGGCGTTGACGTTGATGGCACGCGACATGCGGATCTCCCATAGGCAGCGGGAGCGCATATCATCTCTCAGTCGGGCCATGCGCAGGGTGGGGCAACCCGATGGTCTCTAAATGGACCTTGCTGCGCTGCGGCGCAAGCCTTCGTACGTCACCCGCGCGCCGCCCCTTGCCGAATGACGTCGGATGCCCCATATAGCCGATGCTAGAGTCGCACATCGACGGTCTACGGCGTGCTTTGCGGCTCCCTCTTCCTTCCTTCCCTGCTTCGTACGCGATTTGGCGCGTCGGTAATCGTACCGTCGTGCCGCAAGAAGAAAGGATCTGCCATGAGCAGCATCACCGGCACCGTAAAGTTCTTCAACGCCGACAAGGGCTATGGCTTCGTCGCACCCGATACGGGCGGCGCGGATGCGTTCGTCCACATTACGGCGGTGGAGCGCGCCGGCATGGCGACGCTGAACCAGAACCAGCGCATCAGCTACGACCTGGAGCAGGACCGTCGGGGCAAGACCTCGGCCGTCAACCTTCAGCCGGTCGACTGATCGGTTTCGGACGGGGCGGGTCACACCGCCCTGCCCGGCCTGAACGCAAGAGCCCGCGGGAAACCGCGGGCTTTTTTGTGTCCGCACCGCAAGGCGGCCGTTCGTGTCGTCGCGATTACCCCCGCAACACCGCCAGCACCGCCTCCGCCGCCCGCGCAGGCGCAACCCCAGTCACATCCCCCAGCGACTCCGCCGCGAACCGGCGCTGCGCCTCGACGTACCGCGGATGCTCCGCCACCGCCCGGTCCAGCGCCGGCATCAGCGCGTCGGGGTCGGTCACCACCTCCCCCGCTCGCCACATGTCGTAGCTCGCATCGCCTGCCCAATCGACGCGGCGCGGATCGAGGAACACGCACGGCCGCGGCCGCATCAGGAATTCGACCACCTGGCTCGAGGTGTCGCCCAGATACAGGTCCGCCGCCGCGGTATAGCTGCCGTCGACCATCGCGAAGCTGTCGAGATCGACATGCACGTCCCCCCGCCCCGCCAGCGATCCGGCGAAGGCGCGCACCTCCGGTGCCTTCTCGACCAGCCGCTGGTGCGGCGCGAAGATCAGATTGTAGCGCCCCGACGCCACGATCCGCGCCACCGCCGCCGCGCCCCAGTCCCACCACGACGAGCGATGTCGCTGCCAGTGCGGCGCGTACATCAGCACCGGCCGCGCCTCCGCGAAACGCAGATCGGCGCGGCTGCGCTGCCGGAACCCCGCCTTGATATAGCCCGTCACCGCGACCGCAGCGGGATCGACCCCGTGCGCCGCCAGCGCCGCTCGTTCGCGGTCCGCGGCGACGATGGTCAGCGACGCCGCCTTCCGGCGCCGGTCGTCGCGGTTCATCATCGATCCCGCGCCGTGGAGGATGTTCACGTACCGGCTGCGCGTCGGCAGCAGCGCCGGAATCCACAGGCTGGTCTGTTCCGCCGACACCACCACGCGGGTCCGCCACAGCAACGGTGCGAGCCGCGCGAGCAGCGGCAGCTTGGCGGGCAGCGGCGGATTGCGCCCCGCCTCCCAGACGCCGAGATCGCGCCAGCCCGGCGCGCGGCGGATGCGCACCCCCGGCCGCGCCCCCAGCCAGCCGGCGACCAATGCCTCGTGCATCGACGTCGCCACCCACACGTCGACGCGCAGGTCGGGCGCGCGCTCGACGAGCGCCTCCAGCACCGGATAGAGATGCGGGATCAGCAACGTCTCGCCGAGGAACAGGAAGGCGACGTCGGTCCTCACCTTTGCTGGCCGGTCCAGGCGGCGATATCTTCGGGCTGGTCGATCTCCTGCCACGCGCCCTCGCCCGCGACGATCGCGCGCACCGGCGCATAGGTCGCCAGCTCGGCGATCACCGCATGATGGAAGGCGTGGAGCCCTTCAGGCCGCGCGATCACCCGCTCCAGCGCCTGCGCATAGGCGTCGCCGCCCTGCGACACGATCACGCCGAGCGAGCGATGCGTCGCGACGTCGAGCGGCAGATCCTTGGCGACCGCGCAGACCTGCCGGTTGGCGACGGTGACGAGCATGTCGTCGGTCACCGCCGCGCGCAGCGGCTCGACCAGCAGGCCGACGCCGTCGCCCGGCGCCTCGACCGCGGCGGCGATCAGGTCGGCCGCGAACACCGTGTCGCCGTTCATCAGCACGAATGGATCGCCGAGCAGGTCGCGCGCCATCCAGACGCTGCCGATGCTGCTCGCCACCGACCAGAAGGGATTGAACAGCAGCCGCACCGGCAGCGGCGGCGCCGCGCGGCTCAGATGCGCGCCGATCTGGCGATAGCGATAGCCACCGACGATCACCGCCCGCGCGACGCCCGCCGCGTGCAGCGCCTCCAATTGATGGTCGAGGATGCTGCGCCCGCCGACCTCGACGAGGCATTTGGGGATTTCGCGCGTCAGCGGCAGCAACCGCGAGCCGATGCCCGCGCTGAGGATCACAGCTTGCATCGGCGAGCCTGTAGCGCGACCGGCAAGCCACGCCAAATCAGCGCACCAGCCCGGGCGGCTCCCGACCGGCGAAATGCGCGTCGAGATTGGCGACGACCATCGCCGCCATCGCCGCGCGCGCCTCGTGCGTCGCCGATCCCTGATGCGGCGACAGCACGACGGTATCGCGGTGCAGCGCCGCCGGCACCGCGGGTTCGTCGGCGAACACGTCGAGCCCCGCGCCGGCGATCCCGCCCGCGTCGAGCGCCGCGATCAACGCCGCCTGATCGACCAGCGAGCCCCGCGCGACATTCACCAATACGCCCTGCGGCCCGAGCGCCGCCAGCACGCCCGCATCGACCGCGCCATCGGTCTCCGCCCCCGCCGCGGCGGCGAGGAACAGCACGTCGCTCTCCGCCGCCAGCGCGCGCAGATCGGGTACGAACCGCCACGGCACGTCCTTGTCGCTGCGCGCGGAATAGAGCAGCTCGGCTGCGAACGGCGCTGCCCGCGTCGCGATCGCCCGCCCGATCGCGCCGAGCCCGAACACGCCGATCCGCCGCCCCGACGCGCGCCGTGCCAGCGGCACGTCCCAGCCGCCGCCCCGCATCGCGCGATCTTTGACCGCGATCCGCCGCTCGACCGCGAGCCACAGCCCGATCGCGAGATCGGCGACGTCTTCGGTCAGCGTGCCGGCGGTGATCGCGAGCGTGATACCGCGCGCCGCGAGCGCCGCCTTGTCGATCCCGTCATGCCCGACGCCATGCACCGCGACGAACTCGAGCTTGGGGAGCTGCGCCAGCACGCCCGCGTCGAGCCGCATCGCCCCACCCCCGACCAATCCGCGGATACGATCGAGCGGCGCCGCGTCGAGCCCGACATGGACGGTGTAATGCTCCGCCAGCGAGGGGGTCAGTGTGTCGGGCAGCGGCGAAAGCGCGAGGATGTCGATCATGAAAGGCTCAACGATCAAGCCCGGCAAGTGACGCACGCGGCCATCCCTACAATCATTGTTATCCCCGCGCAGGCGGGGATCCATACGCGCAGGTGTTGCGCTTCCATCGCTGAGGTCCGCGGGTATGGATCCCCGCCTGCGCGGGGATGACGTCGAAAGCAGAAGAGCCAGCCCCCCTCACACGCTGACCACGCTCTCCTGCCGCCCGTCCGTCCCGAAGATCCGCAGATAGCGCGCGATCTCCGCGGGCTCGCCGGTCGCCTTGGCGGGATTGTCCGACAGCTTCACCGCCGGCCGGCCGTTCGCCCGCGTCACCTTGGCGACCAGCGAGATCGGCTCCAGCCCCGCCGCGCCATCGGGGTCGCAGCCGCGGAAATCGTTGGTCAGGTTCGTCCCCCAGCCGAAGCTCATCCGCACCCGGCCATGGAAATGCCGGTAGACGCGCTCGATCGAATCGACGTCCATCCCGTCGGAGAAGATCAGCAATTTCTCGCGCGGGTTCTGGCCATGCGCCTGCCACCAGGCGATGATCTGCTCGCCCGCCTCGACCGGCGGCGCGCTGTCCGGACGGAAGCCGGTCCAGCCCGCCACCCAGTCGGGCGCGTCGCGCAGGAACGCCGCCGTCCCGAACGCATCGGGCAGCACGACGCGCAGGTTGCCGTCGTAATGCGCCTGCCATTCCTCCAGCACGCGATAGGGCGCGCGCGCCACCCCGGCATCGTCTCTGGCGAGCGCGGCGAGCACCATCGGCAGCTCGTGCGCATTGGTGCCGATCGCCTCCAGATCGTTGTCCATCGCCAGCAGCACGTTGGACGAACCGATGAAGCGGCTGCCCAGCCCCTCCTTGAGCGCCTCGACGCACCAGCGCTGCCACAGGAAGCCGTGCCGCCGCCGCGTCCCGAAATCGGAGATCACCAGATCGGGCAGCGCGCGCAGCCGCTCCACCTTGTCCCACAATTTCGCCTTGGCGCGCGCATAGAGCACGTCGAGCGCGAACCGCCCCTTGTCGCGCAGCGCCGCCCGCGCGCGCAGCTCGTTGACGATCGCGAGCGCCGGAATCTCCCACATCGTCGTATGCGTCCACGGCCCGTCGAAGGTCAGCTCGAACTGCCCGTCGACACGGTGCAGCTCGTAGGGCGGCAGCTGGAATTCGCTCAGCCACTGGATGAAGTCCGGCGCGAACATCCGCTGCTTGCCGTAGAAGCTGTTGCCCGCCAGCCAGATCAGCTCCTTCTTGGCGAAGCGCACGCTGCGCGCATGATCGAGCTGCGCGCGCAATTCGCCCTCGTCGATCACGTCGGCGAGTCGCACCGTCGTGGTGCGGTTGATCAGCCGGAAGGTGGCGTCGACGTCGCCGTGCAGGTGACGGATCATCTGCAGCATCAGCAATTTGTAGAAATCGGTATCGAGCAGGCTGCGGACGATCGGGTCGAGCCGCCAATTGTGATCCCAGGTGCGCGTCGCGATGTCGGTAACGGCCATGGCCGCCCCGCTAGCCCGGATGCCGCGACGCGCCAAGGCTTCCCAACGGCAGGCACCCCGCCTAGGTTTGTCTGACAACAAGGGGAGAGTGGATGGCCAAGGGTGAACGGCGCGAGCCCGCGCATACGGTGATCGCGCGCGATCTCGGCATCGCCATCGTCACCGGCCAGCACCCGCCCGGCAGCGTCATCCCCGGCGAGATCGACATCGCCGGCCAGCGCGGCGTCTCGCGCAGCGTCGTGCGCGAATCGCTGCGCATGCTCTCGGCCAAGGGGCTGGTCGAGAGCCGGCCGAAATCGGGCACGCGGGTGCGCGAGCGCGCCTTGTGGAACCTGCTCGACCCCGACGTGCTCGCCTGGATGTTCGAGGGCGAGCCGCCCGCCACCTTCGTGCGCAGCCTGTTCCAGCTGCGCATGATCGTCGAGCCCGCCGCCGCCGAGATGGCGGCGACCTTCCGCACCGCCGACCAGCTCGCCCGCATGGACGCGGCGCTGACCCGGATGGCGACGCACGGCCTCGACACGCCCGAGGGTCAGGCCGCCGACCAGACCTTCCACAATGCGATCCTTGAGGCGACCGAGAACGAATTGCTCGTCAGCCTGTCGGGCAGCATCGGCTCGGCGGTGCGCTGGACGACGATCTTCAAGTTCCGCGACCGCCGCCGCCCGCGCGATTCGATGCCGCAACACCGCCGCCTGTTCGACGCGATCGCCGCCCGCGACCCCGCCGCGGCGCGCGACGCGACGATCGTCCTGCTGCAACAAGCGCATGAGGACACGGAACGGCTGCTGCGGGCGTGAGGGCGTGAGGGCGCCACAAAAGCCACGCCCAACCCTTTTCGTCATCTAGGCGCAGGCCGGGACCCCTGGACACGATGAACCAGCGGCAGCGCGCCGCCACCAACCAAGCCGCACCCATGGGTCCCGGCGTCCGCCGGGATGACGAGGGGGGTAGCGGGACGACTTACAAACCCCGTCATCCCCGCGCAGGCGGGGATCCAGACGCGCGGACCCCGGTGACGAGAACCGCCACGTCAGCGTCTATGGATCCCCGCCTCCGCGGGGATGACGAATGAGGCTTTGGGAATGGCGTAGAAAGGCATTGGCGAAAACCACCCCGAATTCGTCATCCCGGCGAACGCCGGGACCCATGGACACGATGAACGAGCGGCAGCCCACCACCATCAACCAAGCCCCGTCCATAGGTCCCGGCTTCCGCCGGGATGACGAGGGGGTAGCGAGCCGACTGATAAACCCCGTCATCCCGCGCAAGCCGGGATGACGAGGGGGGGCGGCGGCGCGGCATCGACCACCCGCCCCCACCCGCATCAATGGTTGTCGCGCGGCAGTCCCATCGTCTGCGCGATCCGCTGGTACTTTTCGGCGCCCTCCAGGATCGCACCGGTGTTCATCTGGCCGACGACCGCGCGCTGGATCTCCTGCCACGGCGTCTGCGACGCCGGATAGGCATAGCCGCCCGCCGCCTCGAGCGCGGCACGGCGCTCCATCAGCTCGGCGTCGGAGATCAGCACGTTCGCCGTCCCGGTGTTGAGGTCGACGCGCACCCGGTCGCCAGTCTTGAGCAGCGCGAGGCCACCCATCGCCGCCGCCTCGGGCGAGGCGTTGAGGATCGACGGCGAACCGCTCGTCCCCGACTGGCGGCCGTCGCCGATGCACGGCAGCGCATGCACGCCCTCGGTGATGAGATACGCCGGCGGCCGCATGTTGACGACCTCCGCCGCGCCCGGATAGCCGATCGGCCCCGCGCCGCGCATGAACAGCAACGTCTCGGGCGTGATCCCGGTCGCCGGATCGTCGATCCGGTGATGATAATCCTCCGGCCCGTCGAACACGACCGCCGGCCCCTCGAACGCGTTGAGATCGCCGGGGTTGGACAGATAGCGGTCGCGGAACTCGGGCGAGATCACGCTGGTCTTCATCACCGCCGCGTCGAACAGATTGCCCGACAGCACGATGAAGCCCGCATCCTCGACCAACGGCTGGTCGAACGGCCGGATCACCTTCTCGTCCTCGATTTCGACGCCGCGGCAATTCTCGCCCATCGTCTTGCCGTTGACGGTCAGCGCACCCTCGTGGATCAGCCCCTGTTCGATGAGCTGGTTGACCACCGCGGGGACGCCGCCGGCGCGATAATAATCCTCGCCGAGATATTCACCCGCCGGCTGCAGATTGACCAGCAGCGGCACCTTGTGCCCCTCGGTCTCCCAATCCTTGATCGGCAGGTCGACGCCGATATGGCGCGCGATCGCGGCGAGATGGATAGGCGCGTTGGTCGAGCCGCCGATCGCCGAATTGACGCGGATCGCATTGTGGAACGCGTCCTTGGTCAGCACGTCGGAGGGCTTGAGATCCTCATGCACCATCTCGACGATGCGCTTGCCGGTGAGGTACGACACCTCCTGCCGGTCGCGATACGGCGCGGGGATCGCCGCCGAACCGGGCAGCGACATGCCGAGCGCCTCGGCGAGGCTGTTCATCGTCGTCGCGGTGCCCATCGTGTTGCAATAGCCGGTCGACGGCGCCGACGAGGCGACGAGGCGGATGAATTCGGCATCGTCGATCTCGCCCGCGGCGAGCAACTGGCGCGCCTTCCACACGATCGTGCCCGATCCGGTGCGCTCGCCCTTGTGCCAGCCGTTGAGCATCGGCCCGACCGACAGCGCGATCGCCGGGATGTTGACCGTCGCCGCCGCCATCAGGCAGGCCGGCGTCGTCTTGTCGCAGCCGATCGTCAGCACGACGCCGTCGAGCGGATAGCCGTACAAGGTCTCGACGAGGCCGAGATAGGCGAGGTTGCGGTCGAGCCCCGCGGTCGGCCGCTTGCCCGTTTCCTGGATCGGATGGACGGGGAATTCGAGGACGATGCCGCCCATCTCGCGCACGCCCTCGCGCACCCGCTCGGCGAGCACCAGATGGTGGCGGTTGCAGGGCGACAGGTCGCTGCCGGTCTGCGCGATGCCGATGATCGGCTTGCCCGATTGCAGTTCCTCGAGGCTTAGGCCGAAGTTGAGATAGCGCTCCAGATAGAGCGCGGTCATGTCGATATTCGCCGGATTGTTGAACCAGGCGCGGCTGCGCAATTGCGTCATCTTATTTGGCCACCGAGAGTTTGTAGATCATGACGTGACGATACGGCTTGCCGGGATCGACCCGGGCCGAGGCGAAATTAGGTTTGTTGGGCGCATCGGGAAACTTCTGCGGCTCCAGCGCGACGCCGTCGCCCATGCGATAGACGTGGCGGCTCTTGCCGATATAGCTGCCGTCGAGGAAATTGCCGGTATACATCTGCACCCCCGGTTCGGTGCTCGACACTTCGAGCACGCGCCCCGAGGCGGGGTCTTCCAGCCGCGCGGCAAGGCCCGGCGTCGCCGTCACGCCCTTGTCGAGCGCGAAATTGTGGTCGTAGCCGTGGCCCATGACGATCTGCGGATCGCGGCCGTCGCGTACGCCGTCGGCGAGGATGCGGCCGTTGCGGAAGTCGAACACCGTGCCCGCGACCGGGCGCAGCTCGCCGGTCGGTACCAGATTGGCGTCGACGGGGGTGATCGCCTTCGCCGGGATCGTCAGCTTGTGGCCGAGCGCGCCCATCGGCGATCCCTCGCCGGCGAGGTTGAAGATCGCGTGGTTGGTCATGTTGACCACCGTCGGCTTGTCGGTTTTCGCGCCGAAGGCGATCGTCAGCGCGCCGTCGTCGCTCAGCGTGTAGGTGATCGTCACGTCGAGCTTGCCGGGATAGCCCTGGTCGCCGTCGGGGCTGGTCAGCGCCATCGTCACCGAGCCGTCCTTGACCGCGACGATGCGCCACGGCTGCTTGTCGAAGCCGACCTTGCCGCCGTGCAGCGAATTGACCTTGTCGTTGAGCGGCAGCTGGTAGCTCTTGCCGTCCAGCGTGAACTTGCCGCCGCCGATGCGATTGGCGAAGCGGCCGACCGTCACGCCGAAATAATTGGGATGTTCGGCATAATCCTTGGCGTCATCATAGCCGAGCAGTACGTCGGCGACCTTGCCGTTGCGGTCCGGGCCGGAGAAGGCCTGCAACGTCGCGCCATAGGTCAGCACCCGCGCCGAGACGCCGTTCGCCGCCGACAGCGTCACCGCCTCCACCGCGGTGCCGTCGGCGAGCGTGCCGGCCGAGTCGCGTCGCGCGGTCGCAGCGTCCGCCTGCGCGGCGATCATCGCCATGAACCCGACGCCTGCGATGATGAGTGCCTTTCGAAGCTTCATTGCCCCCTCCTTGGATGCATCCCCGGCATTGACCCGGCGTGTCGGGGCTATATAGTCTGACAAATACCCGGCGCGCAAGGCAGCCGAGCAGCGCGACAGGCGGAGAGGACGAGATTATGGCAGGACCGATTGGGGTAACGACGAACGGCGCGGCACCCGCCGCTTCAGGCGGGGGCGGATCATACCGTAAGGCGTTGAGCCTGTTGGCGAGCCTCTTCTTCATGTGGGGCTTCATCACCGTCATCAACGGCGTGCTGCTGCCGCATCTGCGCTCGGTGTTCGAGCTGGATTACACGCAGACGACGCTGATCGAATCGGTCTGGTTCATCGCATACTTCTTCGCCTCGATTCCGTCGGCCAAGCTGATCGAACGGGTCGGCTATCAGCGCGCGATCGTCATCGGCCTGCTGATCATGGCCGCCGGCGCGCTCGGCATGACGCTCGCCGCCAGCCTGCCCTCTTATGGCGTGACGCTGGTCATGCTGTTCGTCATCGCCAGCGGCATCACGCTGCTGCAGGTCGCGGCGAATCCGTACGTCACCGTCATCGGGCCGCCCGAGACGGGCTCGTCGCGTCTCAATCTGGTACAGGCGTTCAATTCGCTCGGCACGACGCTCGCGCCGCTGTTCGCCGGCTATCTGATCCTCGGCCGCAGCCGCAGCGGCACCGCCGAGGCCGGCGCGACGATCAGCCAGGCGCAGCGTTATGCCGACGCCCAGTCGGTCATCCTGCCCTACGTCCTCGTCGCGATCGTGCTGGTCGTGCTCGCGGTGGTCATCGCCCGCTTCCCGCTGCCCGCACTGGGCGGCGCGACGCAGCGCGCCGCCAAGGCCGACCGCCACCAGCATTCGCTGTGGAAGCATCGCAACCTGGTGCTCGGCATCCCGACGATGATCGCCTATCTCCTCGCCGAGATCGGCGTCGCCAACCTGTTCGTCAATTTCGTCTCGCAGCCGCAGATCGCCGCGACGACGCACGAACAGGCGTCGCGCTATCTGTCGCTGCTGTGGGGCGGGATGATGGTCGGCCGCTTCGCCGGCAGCTTCATCATGCAGAAGATCGCGCCGGAACGCGTGCTCAGCGTCTTCGCCTTCGGCGCGCTGATCGTCGTCGCCATCGCGACCTTCACCACCGGGCCGGTGGCGATGTGGTCGCTGATCGCGGTCGGGCTGTTCCATTCGATCATGTTCCCGACGATCTTCACGCTGGCGATCCGCGGCCTCGGCCCGCTCACCGAGGAAGGCTCGGGGCTGATGATCATGGCGATCGCCGGCGGCGCGCTCGTCGTCGTGCAGGGCTGGCTCGCCGATCGCTACGGTCTGCAGAATTCGTTCTTCCTGACCATGGCGTGCGAGATCATCGTGCTCGCCTACGCCTTGTGGGGATCGAAGCCGACGGCCGACCTCGGCGACCAGACCGTAGCCTGAGGACGTCCCACCCGTGACCAGCGGAACACCGCCCCGCGACGGCGCGATCATCGCCGTCGACTGGGGGACGACCAACCGCCGCGCCTATCGGATCGCGGCGGACGGCAGCATCGGCGATCATCTGCGCGATGATCGCGGCGTGCTGGCGATGGCGGCGGCGGATTATCCGCCCGCGCTCGCCGCGCTGCGCGAGCGGCTCGGCGACCTGCCGGTGATCGCCGCGGGGATGATCGGCTCGACCCGCGGCTGGCACGAGGCGCCCTACGTCCCCGCCCCGGCCGATCTCCCTGCGCTCGCCGCCGCGGCGCTGCGCATCGAGGCGGCCGGGTTGACGATCGTCCCCGGCGTCTCTTTGCTCACCGACACCCGCGCCGACGTGATGCGCGGCGAGGAATTGCAGGTGCTCGGTGCGATCGCCGCCGGCCTCGCCCCCGCCGATGCCGTGTTCTGCCAGCCCGGCACGCACAACAAATGGATCGTCACCGAAGCCGCGCGGATCGTCGACGTCGCAACGGTGATGACCGGTGAGCTGTTCGCGCTGCTCAAGGGCCATGGCATTCTCGCCGGCATGCTCGACGGCGTCGTCGCCGACGGCCCCGCCTTCCGCGACGGCGTCGCGCGCGGCGCCGGCGCGTGCGACCTCGGCACCGCCTTGTTCGAGGTGCGCGCCAGCGTCCTGCTCGGCCGCCGCGCCGCCGACGAGGCCGCGGCCTATGCCAGCGGCGTGCTGATCGGGTCGGACGTCGGCGCGCGCGCGATCGACGGCCGCACCGTGCATCTGCTCGCCGAGGGCGCCCTCGCCGACCTCTACAAGGTCGCGATCGAGGCGCGCGGCGGCGTCACCGTCGCGGTCGACGCCACCGCCGCCTTCCTCGGCGGCGTCCACCACCTGCGCGGGTATCTCGGACTGTGACCGCGCCGTCGCAACATCCCCGTCACCCCGGCCTCGAGCCGGGGTCCCGCTTCTTCCACCGTGGCGCCGTGGCGGCACCCCGGCTCGAGGCCGGGGTGACGAATCATGGCGAACGTCGTCCGCCTCTCCCCCGCCCTCTTCCGGAGCAACCCAGATGACCGATCCCGCCACCCGGTTCGCCGAGGCCTTCGCCGCCTGCCCGCTCGTCGCGATCCTGCGCGGCCTCACTCCCGCCGAGGCCGAGGGGGTCGGCGACGCCTTGGTCGACGCCGGCTTCACCCTGCTCGAAGTGCCGCTCAACTCGCCCGATCCGCTGACCAGCATCGCCGCCATGGCCAAGCGCTATGCCGGCCGCGCGATGGTCGGCGCCGGCACCGTCCTCACCCCCGAAGCGGTGGCGCAGGTTGCCGACGCGGGTGGCGAACTCATCATCTCGCCCAATACCAACACCGACGTCATCCGCGCCTCGGTCGCGCGCAGCCTCGTCTCGCTGCCCGGCTATTACAGCCCGAGCGAGGGCTTCGCCGCGCTCGCCGCCGGCGCCCACGCGCTCAAACTCTTCCCCGCCGACGGCGCCAGCCCCGCCTTCCTCAAGGCGCAGCGCGCCGTGCTGCCCAAGGACCTCAAGGTGCTGGCCGTCGGCGGCATCTCGCCCGACAATATGGCGCAATGGCGCGCCGCCGGCGCCGACGGTTTCGGCCTCGGCTCCAACCTCTATCGCGCCGGTAAGTCCGTCGCCGACGTCGCGCGCGATGCCGCGGCGTTCGTCACCGCCGCCAAGGATCTCGCATGACCGCCTCCCGCCTTCTCCAGCAACGCCTGCACGACGGCACGCGCCGCGTCCTGCTCGCCGAGGATACCGCCACCGTCCTCGCCGGCGTCACCACCACGCGCGAGCTCGCGACGCAGGCGATCGCCGAGCGCGTGTCGCTGCTCGACGCCGCCCGCGCCCGCCGCACCGACGAGACGGTCGACCTCGCCGAGGCGCTCGCCGCCGGCACGCTGCTGCCGGCGATCGACCATCCCGATACGGCGCGGCTGATGCTCGCCGGCACCGGCCTCACCCATCTCGGCTCGGCCGCGGGTCGCGACGCGATGCACAAGGCCGCCGCCGCCGGCACGCAGACCGATTCGATGCGCTTGTTCCTCGAAGGCATGGAGGGCGGCCGCCCCACCCCCGGCCAAATCGGCGCGCAGCCCGAATGGTTCTACAAGGGCGACGGCCAGTCGCTCGTCGCCCCCGGCGCGCCGCTCGTATCCCCGTCGTTCGCGCAGGACGGCGGCGAGGAACCCGAACTCGCCGGCATCTATCTGATCGGCGACGACGGCACGCCGTTTCGCCTCGGCATCGCGCTCGCCAACGAGTTCAGCGACCACGTCACCGAGCGCCACAATTACCTGTGGCTGGCGCATTCCAAGCTGCGGCAGGCATCGCTCGGCGCCGAGCTGCTGCTCGGCGAACCGCCCGCCGACATCCAGGGCACCAGCCGCATCGAGCGCGACGGCGCGACCTTGTGGGAAAAGCCGTTCCTCACCGGCGAGGCGAACATGTCGCACACGCTCGCCAATCTCGAACACCATCACTTCAAATATGCCTCGTTCCGCCGCCCCGGCGACATCCACGTCCATTTCTTCGGCACCGCGACGCTGTCGTGCGCCGACGGCGTGCAGACGCAGGCCGGCGACGTCTTCTCGATCCAGGCGGCGCCGTTCACGCTGCCGCTCCGCAACCCCCTCGCGCTCGCCGAGGCGGCGCCCGTTCAGGTGACCGCGCTGTGAGCCAGAAGATCCGTCTCGCGCTCGTCGGCATGGGCAAGATCGCCCACGATCAGCACGTCCCGGCGATCGCCGGTAATGCCGACATCACCCTCGCCGCCACCGTCAGCCGCCACGGCGAAGGCATCGCCGACGTGCCGCATTTCAAGGACATCGACGAACTGATCGCCAGCGGCCTCGCGATCGACGCGGTGGCGCTGTGCACCCCGCCGCAGGTCCGCCGCGCCATCGCCGCGCGGGCGATCGCGCAGGGCTGGCACGTCTTCCTCGAAAAGCCGCCCGGCGCCACGCTCGCCGAGGTCGCGCAGCTCCGCGCCGCCGCCGATGCGGCGGGGATCAGCCTCTTCGCGAGCTGGCATTCGCGCTACGCTCCCGGCGTCGAACCGGCGCGCGCCTTCCTCGCCGATGCCACGATCACCAAGGTGACGGTGACGTGGCGCGAGGACATCCGCGTCTGGCATCCGGGGCAGGCGTGGATTCTCGAAGCGGGCGGTTTCGGCGTGTTCGATCCCGGCATCAACGCACTGTCGATCGTCACCCGCATCCTGCCGCGGCCGTTCTTCATCGAGGAGGCCGAGCTCGACTTCCCGGCGAATTGCGACGCGCCGATCGCCGCGCGCATCCGCTTCTCGGACGACGCCGGCCTGCCGATCGACGCCGATTTCGACTTCCGCCAGGAAGGCCCGCAGAGCTGGGACATCGCGGTCGAGACCGACCGCGGCACACTGACGCTGCACGACGGCGGCGCCCGCCTCATCCTGCCCGACGGCAGCGAGGCCGAGCACAAGGCGGCGCTGCACGGCGAATATGCCGGCCTCTACGAACGCTTCGCCGAGATCGTGCGCGCCGGGCAGAGCGACGTCGACATCGCCCCCCTCCGCCACGTCGCCGACGCCTTCCTCCGCGGCCGCCGGCTCACCGTCGACGCCTTCGTGGAATAGGCCCGCGAAGAAGGGTTGTTCGCGCAGAGACGCAGAGAAGAAAGACCGGGCCGCGTCAGCGGCCTCTTCTCCCCTCCATCATTGGCGCAGAGGGCGATCAGCGCCGGGAGTAACACCTCCGCGCCTCCGCGCCTCTGCGCGAACAACCCTTCTTCCTTCTCCTCGCGCCTTCGCGTCTTCGCGTGAAAAAAGTCGCCCCCGGGTTCGCCGACCGAAGCCATCGACCGATAACTACCCGGCATCGCAAAAGAAGAGTCTCACGCGAAGTCGCGAAGACGCGAAGACAAGAAGGGTTCACGCGGAGGCGCGGAGGCGCACCGCCCGCCCCCACCCGTTCGTGCTGAGCCTGTCGAAGCACGGTGAGACTCAGGCCCTTCGACAAGCTCAGAGCAAACGGGAGCGTATGAACACACCCAATTGTGCCGGCGCCCCCGATCCTGTCCTACACAAAACCGATCTGCTATCAGACAAACACCGAACACCGCTCTTTCTCATCGATGCAAAAAACGGAAACGATCAGGAGGGGATCGTTTCCATTAAGGTGTCCATCTTGTCCACGTTGCCGCATTTCAGCCGCAATTGGCGGCCGCCTCTCCGATCGCCGCATAGACCGCACCGAGATCGGCATCGTCGATACAATAAGGCGGCATCACATAGACCGTATTTCCCAACGGCCGCAGCAACAGGTCGCGCTCGCGGAAGAACGCCAACAACCGCGGCCCCAGCGCCGAAAGATAATCCGCGCCGTCCACACCCAGATCGACCGCCGCGATCGTCCCCAACGCGCGGGGATTGCGCACCCCGCGCAACGCGGCCAGCCGCGCCGCCTGCCGCGCCGCCAGATCGGTGACCCGTTCCAGCACCGGCTCGTCTTCCCAGATCGCGATATTCGCCGCCGCCGCCGCGCAGGCGATCGGATTGGCGGTGTAGCTGGACGAGTGGAAGAACATCCGCGCGCGATCGTCGCTGTAATGCGCCTGATAGATCGGCTCGGTCGCCATCGTCACCGCCAGCGGCACCGCCCCGCCGGTCAACCCCTTGGACAGACACAGGATATCCGGCACGATATCGGCCTGCTCGCACGCCAGCAACGTCCCCGTCCGCCCCCAGCCGGTCATCACCTCGTCGGCGATGAACAGCACGCCATAACGCGCGCAGATCGCCCGCATCTCGGCAAGCACCCGTGCCGGATAGGTCAGCATCCCCCCCGCCCCGACGATCAGCGGCTCGACGATCAACGCCGCCGGCGCGTCGCGGCACGCCGCCTCCAGTGCATCGAGCGTCGCCTGCTCCGCCCCCGCCGCGGGAAAGGGGATCGTCGCGACATCGAACAGCAGCGGCGCATAGGCCCGATTGAACGCCCCCCGCGCCCCCACCGACATCGTCCCGATGGTGTCGCCGTGATAGCCGTGTTCGAGCACGAGGATGCGATGCCGCGGTTCGCCGCGGTCGAGCCAGTATCCCAGCGCCATCTTCAGCGCGACCTCGACCGCGGTCGATCCCGAATCGGAGAAGAACACCCGCGTCAGCGCCGCCGGCATCAGCCGCAGCAGCCCCGCCGCCACCGCCTCGGCCGGCTCGTGGCTCCAGCCGGCGAAGATAATCTGGTCGAGCCGCTCCGCCTGCGCCGCGATCGCCGCCATGATCCGCGGACTGCGATGGCCGTGCGTCGTTACCCACCAGCTCGAAATCGCATCGACGATCCGCCGCCCGTCCCTGGTGAACAGCGCCGCGCCCTCGCTGCGCACGACGGTGGGGATCGGCTCGCCGAGACCATGCTGGGTGAAGGGATGCCAGATCGGCGAACTCATGCGAAATCCTCCGTCCTGAACCCCGCCGCGAACGCCTGCGCCAGCGTGCCCGCATCGAGCGGCGCGATCCGCCCCAGCCGCCCGAGCCGCTTCACGCCGCCGATCCGCGCGATCGTCGCCTCGCTGTCCTCGACCGGTTCGCCGACGAAGGCGACGCCGAGGATCGGCACGCCGCGCCGGCGCAACGCCTCGATGCTCAGCAGGCTATGGTTGATCGTCCCCAGCGCCGTCCGCGCCACCAGCACCACCGGTGCTCCCCAGCGCGCGAACATATCGGCATAGAGCAGATCGTCGGCCAGCGGCACCAGCACGCCGCCCGCGCCCTCGACCACCAGCGGCCCGTCGACCACCGGCAGCGCCAGCCGCGCGGGATCGATCGTCACCCCGTCGATCGCCGCCGCCCGATGCGGCGAACAGGGCGTCGCCAGCCGATAGGCCTCGGGCAGCACCTTCGCGACGCCGAGCCGCCGCACCGTATCGCCGTCGCCGCCCTCGTCGAGTCCCGCCTGCACCGGCTTCCAATAGGTCGCGCCCAGCGCCGCCGCGAGGCCCGCGGCGAACACCGTCTTGCCGATCTCGGTATCGGTCCCCGTCACCACCATCGTCCGCGTCATCGCAGCACCTCCCCCAGTCCGGCGATCGCCGCCGCGTCGACGTTGAGCGTGATCGACACGCGCAGCCGCGCCGTCCCCGCCGGCACCGTCGGCGGCCGGATCGCCCGCACGTCGTATCCCGCCGCCCGGCATTGTTCGGCGAGCGCCACCGCCGCCCCGTCCGTGCCGACGATCACCGGCACGATCTGCGATCCCGTCGCCCGCCCCAGTGCCGCCTCCGCCGCCGCGACCAGCGCCCACAATCGCGCCTGCCGCTCCGGCTCGTCGGCGAGGATGCGCAGCGCCTCGCGCACCGCCACCGCCATCAGCGGCGACGGCGCGGTCGAAAAGATGAACCCGCGCGCGCGGTTGACCAGCATGTCGCGCAGCACTTGCGGCACGCACAGCAGACCGCCCTCCGCCCCCAGCGCCTTGCCGCAGGTATGCAAGGTGACGACGTTCGGCCGGTCGTGAAGCTGCGCCGCGAGGCCCCTTCCGCCCTCGCCGAACACGCCGGTCGCATGCGCCTCGTCGATCAGCAGCATCGCCTCGTGCCGCTCGGCCAGCGCGACCAGCTCGGCGAGCGGCGCCCGGTCGCCGTCCATGCCGTAGAGGCTCTCCACCGCGATCCACGGCGTCCCCGTGCCGCCGCCGGCGCGCCAGTCGCGGATCGCGTCCGCGAACGCCGCCACGTCGTTATGCGCCGCCGCCACCCGCGGCGCCCGCCCCAGCCGCATCCCGTCGTGCGCGCTCGCATGGATCAGCGCATCGTACACGACCAGATCGCCCGGCTGCGGCAGCGTCGCGAACGCCGCGACATTGGCGGCATAGCCGTTGGCGAAGAACAGCGCCGCCTCGCTGCCGAAATGCGCCGCCGCCTCCGCCTCCAGCGCCTCATGCTCGGGATCGTTGCCGCGCAGCAGCCGCGATCCCCCCGATCCGATGCCGACCCCGCGGTCGAGCGCCGCCGCCACCGCGCCGCGCAGCCGCGCCGACGCGCCGAGGCCGAGGTAATCGTTCGAGGTGAAATCGGCACCGCTGCGGGGCACCAGCCGTCTCAGCCGGTCCGCGCCCGCCAGCCGGGCAAGATCGTCGCGATAGAATTGCAGCATCGCCGCCTCTTAGCGAAACCGCCGGCGCATGCCATCATCCAGCGCTGGCCATCCCCCCGCCGCATCCGATACGGCGGCACGACCGATGCGCGACGACGGAAGGACCATATGATGTCGAGGCGACTCCTTGCCGCCCTCCTGCTGCTGGCGCTGCCGACCGCCGCCGCCGCCGCCGCGCAGCGCGGGCCGACGCCGGTCGTCCTGCCGCGCACCATCCTGTTCATCGGCAACAGTTTCACCCAGGGCGCGCATTCGGCGGTACGCAACTGGCACGCCGGCACCGTCACCGACCTGACCGGCGCGGGCTATGGCGGCGTCCCGGCATTATTCAAGGAATTCACCGAGGAAGCCGGGCTGCGCTACGCCGTCAGCCTCGAAACGCAGGGCGGCCAGAGCCTCGCCTTCCACTACGACCAGCGCCGCCATCTGTTCGACCGCGCCTGGGACGTCGTCGTCCTCCAGGAATTCAGCACGCTTGATCGCGACCGCCCCGGCGACCCGACCCGCTATATCCGCAGCGTCGGCCAGTTGGCGGCGCTGTTCCGCGCGCGCAATCCGGCGGTCCGCATCGACCTGATGGCCACGTGGAGCCGTGCCGACCAGACCTATCTGCCGAACGGCCGCTGGTATGGCCGCGGCATCGCCGCGATGGCCGACGACCTGCGCCTCGCCGCCGAGCGCGCGCGCCGCGCACATCCGGCGATCACCGGCGTCATCCCGGTCGGCCAGGCATGGACGCGCGCCTTCGCCGCGGGCGTCGCCGATCCCAATCCGTATGACGGCACCACCTACGGCCAGGCCAATTTCTGGTCCTACGACCAATATCACGCCAGCATCGCCGGCTATTATCTGGAGGCCCTGATGGTGTTCGGCCGCATCACCGGCGTCGATCCGCGCACCCTCGGCCGCAACGAGCACGCTGCGGACGAACTTGGCCTGTCCCCGGACCTCGCCGCCTCGCTGCAACTCGTCGCCCGCGAGCAATTGGCCGCGGGCTGATCCTCCCACCCACGCACGCGCCCGTTCGCACCGAGCTTGTCGAAGTGCCTTGAGACTCAGGGGATAGATCTCGCCCGCCCTACCAGGCGGCGAAGCGCGCCCTCGGCACCGCCGGCCCGATCCGCGGCGGCCCCAGCCGGCCGTCCCGACCGAGCGGCAGCACCGCCATCGCCGGGCTGCGCTCGTTGGCGACGAGCATCTCGCCCGCCTCCGGCCGCAACAGGAAGAAGCGCGGCCAGTCGCCACCGCACGGCGCCTGCTCGATCAACCGCGGCCGCAGCGGATCGTCGAGCGCGAACACCGCGATCGTATTCGGCCCGCGATTGGAGGCATAGAGCCGCCGCCCCTGCGGATCGACCGCGATATGGCCGACATAGCCCTTGCTCCCCACCGGCAGCGTCGGCTGCACGTCGAGCGCGGTCAGCATGCCGTCCGCCTCGATCCGCAGCGTCGTCAGCGTGCTGACCAGTTCGCTGACGACATACGCCAGACCCTTGGTCGGATGCCAGGCGAGATGCCGCGGCCCCGATCCCGCCGGCGCCTGCCACGCGATCCGGGTCTCGACCGGCCGCCCCTGCTCGATCCGGTGCGCGACCACCGCATCGGCGCCGAGATCGACCACGTAGAGCCAGCGCCCGTCCGCACCGAATCCCACCCAATGCGGATGCGGCCCCGCCTGGCGCGACGCGTCCGGTCCGGAACCGCGATGGCGAATCAGGGTCGGCGCGCTCGGCACACCGTCGCGCAGGCGATGGAGCGACACCGTCCCGCCGCTGTAATCGGCCACCGCCGCCACCGATCGATCGGGTGCGATCGCCAGATGCACCGGTTCGCCGCCGCCTGTCGCCGCCTCGCCGCGCGGACGCCAGCCACGATCGAAGCCGATCAGCCGTCCGCCGCCCTTGCGCGTGAAGACGGCCAGTCGACCGCCGGCACCAGCGGGCACGACCCATTCGAGACCGTCGCCGATTGCCAGCGGCCGTGCGCCGCCGCCCGCGGTAAGCGCGAACGCCCCGCCGTCGGAGGACGCCGCCACACCCTCGGCCGCCACGCGGGTCGCTGCGGCGGGTACGGCGATGCTGACGCCGATCCCGGCGATCAGCGAGCGCCGGTCGAGCGCGAACCCGTCATCGGCCAGTGGATCAGACCCGCATCGGCATCAGCACGTAGAGCGCCGGTGCCTTGTCGTTCTCGCGGATCAGCGTCGGCGCGGCGGCATCGTTGAGATGCACCTCGACGACGTCGCCGTCGATCTGGCCGAGGATGTCGAGCAGATATCGGCTGTTGAAGCCGATCTCGAACGGCAGCGAGACATATTCGCCCGGCACCTCTTCCGCCGCGGTACCGTTCTCGGGGCTGGTCACCGACAGCGTGATCTTGTCGCGATCGAGCGCCATCTTTACCGCGCGCGTCTTTTCGGTGGCGATCGTCGAGACGCGGTCGACGCCCTCCTCGAAGCTGCGCGGATCGAGCTTAAGGATCTTGTCGTTCGCGGTCGGGATGACACGCGAATAATCGGGGAAGGTGCCGTCGATCAGCTTCGATGTGAGCACCGCCTGCCCCAGGTCGAAGCGGATCTTGGTCCCGGACAGCGACACGCCGACCGAACCGTCGACCTCGTCGAGCAATTTGCGCAGTTCGGCGACGCATTTGCGCGGCACGATCACGTCGGGCATCCCCGCTGCGCCCTCGGGCCGCGGCAGCGTCACGCGCGCCAGCCGGTGACCGTCGGTCGCTGCCGCCTTCAGCGTCGGTTCGGCCGCATCGTCCTGAACGTGCAGGAAGATGCCGTTGAGATAATAGCGCGTCTCCTCGGTCGAGATGGCGAAGCGCGTCTTGTCGATGATCTGCTTCAGCGTCTCCGCCGGAATCTCGAACTGCGTCGGCAGCTCGCCCTCGGCGATCACCGGAAAGTCGTCGCGCGGCAGCGTGCCGAGGCTGAAGCGCGCGCGACCCGCGACGATCGACATCCGCCCTTCCGACGCGGCGAGCTGGACCTGGCTGCCGTCGGGCAGCTTGCGCGCGATGTCGAACAAGGTGTGCGCCGACACCGTCGTCGATCCCGGCTGATCGACCGCCGCCGCCACCGATTCGTTGATCTGCAGATCGAGGTCGGTCGCCATCAGCCGCAACTGCCCCTCGGCGGTGGCTTCGAGCAGCACGTTCGACAGGATGGGGATGGTGTTGCGCCGCTCCACCACGGACTGGACATGGCTCAGCCCCTTGAGGAGCGTTGCGCGTTCGATGGTCGCCTTCATGTTCTTAATCCCCGTCCCCCGAGTCCGGGGCAAGTTTCCCCCTGTCCTACCCACGAAAAAGGGGTTGGAGCAAGCGCGCCGACCCCTCGGGCGATTCCAGTTAACGCTCGGTTAGCGCGCGGCACGCCGACGGTCGTGAAAGCCGTTGCTTTTGCCCGGCGGCGATCCGACACGGACGGCATGACGCTCCCCGCCCCCGCCCGCCAGGGCCGCGACTTCATCGGCCGGCATGGCGAAACCGTGTTCAACGCCGCGCGGCGCCTGCAGGGCGACCATCCGCACACGCCGCTGACCCGTGCCGGCTTCGCGCAGGCCGAGGAAATGGGGCGGGCGTTGCGCGCGACGCTCGGCGCAAAGCCGGCGCTGACGCTGTGGGCGTCGCCGACCGGCCGCGCGTTGCAGACGCTGAGCGTCATCGCCGAACATCTCGAACTCGACTGGCACGCGGCGCATACCGATGCGCGGCTGGTCGAGATCGGCATGGGCGCCTGGGGTGGCCGCTATTATGCCGAGGTGATCGACGCGGTCGGCGCGGTGGTGACCCCCGACGGCCTGCTCCGCCCTGCGCCGGATGGCGAGGATTACCGTCAGATCGCCACGCGCGTCTCGGGCTGGCTGGCGGACACCGACGCGCCCGGCGACCGGCTGGTCATCATGCACGGCATCTCCAGCCGGGTGCTGCGCGGCGTGATGACCGGCGCGCCGCCGCATGCCGAATGGGGCGCACCGATCGCTGCCGGCCTGCCGCAGGGGTCGTTGGTGTGTATCGAGGAAGGCAGCGAATCGATCGCACACCTCGGCAGCGGGCATGCGCCGGCGTGAAGGCGCTGCTCCTCGCGCTGCTGATCGCCGCGCCGGCGGGGGCGCGCGACACGATCGGCGTCTATCGAAGCTGGGGAGCGTTCCGCGATACGGTCCCGGCACGCTGCTATGCGATCGCGCGGCCGGTCACCGCCGGCGGCCGCAGCACGGGCTGGGCGAGCGTCGCGACCTGGCCGGGGCGCGGTTTGCGGGCCTCGCTCCACGTCCGCCTGTCGCGCCCGCGCGACCGTTCGGCACCGGTGACGCTGACCGTCGGCGAGCGCCGCTTCGACCTCGCCGCCAACGGCCTCGACGCCTGGGCGACCGACGGCCCGAGCGATCATGCGATCGTCACCGCGATCCGCTCCGGCCGCAGCATGAGCGTCGAGGCGGTCGCCACCGGCGGGAGACCGTTCGCCGACGTCTACCTGCTCGCCGGTGCCGCCACCGCGATCGACGCGGCCGCCTTGGGGTGCGTCCGCTAGCCGCCACGCCGCGCGTTCCCGAAGGCATGGCAAATCACGCCGTTTTCGCCTATATGCCGGCGATGCTCGACAGCGTTGCTCCCCCCATGCCCATTCCGGGCCATATCGATCCCGTGCCCGTGCCGCGCGCCAAGACCTTTCGCGAGGACGGGCGGATCGACCTGATCGGCCTCGGCAAGGACGAGTTGCGCCAGACGCTGCTCGACGCCGGCATGGAGCTGCGGCAGGCGAAGCTGCGCGCCAAGCAGATCTGGCATTGGCTCTACAATCGCGGCGCCACCGAATTCTCGGCGATGACCGACATCTCCAAGACGATGCATCCGTGGCTCGAACAGCGCTTCGTCATCGGCCGGCCGGAGGTGGTCGAGGCGCAGGTGTCGACCGACGGCACGCGCAAATGGCTGCTGCGCTCGCCCGACGGGCAGGATTACGAGGCGGTGTTCATCCCCGACGCCGATCGCGGGACGCTCTGCGTGTCGAGCCAGGTCGGTTGCACGCTCAACTGCCGCTTCTGCC
The DNA here is from genome assembly GCF_005503285.1 of Sphingomonas sp. 2SG. Classification (NCBI taxonomy): domain Bacteria; kingdom Pseudomonadati; phylum Pseudomonadota; class Alphaproteobacteria; order Sphingomonadales; family Sphingomonadaceae; genus Sphingomonas; species Sphingomonas sp. 2SG. Next base: position 17,518 of record NZ_SCMZ01000004.1, on the reverse strand, counting down.
ACACTGGCACGATGCGCCTCGTCCGCAACCTCACCGCGGGCGAGATCGTCGGTCAGGTGATGCTCGCACGCGACGCGCTCGGCGAATGGCCGAGCCAGCCGGAAGGCCGCATGCTTACCAACATCGTGATGATGGGAATGGGCGAGCCGCTCTACAATTTCGACGCGGTGCGCGATGCGCTTAAGCTGGTGATGGACGGCGACGGCCTCGCGCTGTCGAAGCGCCGCATCACGCTCAGCACCAGCGGCGTCGTGCCGATGATGGCGCGCGCCGGCGAGGAGATCGGCGTCAATCTCGCGGTCTCGCTGCATGCGGTGACCAAGGAGGTGCGCGACGAACTCGTGCCGCTCAACAAGAAATACGGCATCGAGGAGCTGTTGCAGGCCTGCGCCGACTATCCCGGCGCCAACAATGCGCGCCGCATCACGTTCGAATATGTGATGCTCAAGGACAAGAACGATTCGGATGCCGAGGCGCACGAACTCGTCCGCCTGCTGCGCAAATACGACCTGCCCGCCAAGGTCAATCTGATCCCGTTCAACCCGTGGCCGGGCGCCGCCTATGACACGTCGACGCCCGAACGCGTCCGGCGGTTCAGCGACATCATCTTCGAGGGCGGCATTTCGGCGCCGGTGCGCACCCCGCGCGGCCGCGACATCGACGCCGCCTGCGGCCAGCTCAAGACCGCCGCCGAGAAGAAGAGCCGCGCGCAGATGGATCGCGAGGCCGACGAAAAGATGGCCGCGCTTGGCTGATCCGGTCACGCTCGCCCTTGCGGCGGGCGCGGGTCTGCTCGGCGGGGCGATGAACGCGCTCGCCGGCGGCGGCTCGTTCGCGACGATGCCGACGCTGATCGCGCTCGGCCTGCCCTCCACCGTCGCCAACGCGACCAGCAACGTCGCGGTCCAGCCCGGCGCGGTCGCGAGCGCCTGGGCCTATCGGGGCGGGCTGGCGCCGCTGGGCGGCGTCGGGGTGCGGACGCTTGCCGGCATCACCTTCATGGGTGGACTCGCTGGCAGCCTGCTGCTCGCCTGGACGCCGGCGCGCGCGTTCGACGTCATCGTGCCGTGGCTGCTGCTCGCCGCGACGATCGCGATCGCGCTCGGCCGCCACGCTTCCGACTGGCTGAGCGCGCGCTTCTCGGCAGGACCGCGCAGCCTCGTTGCGGGACAGGCGCTGCTCGGCATCTACGGCGGCTATTTCGGTGGCGGCGTCGGCATGATGCTGACCGCGATGTGGGGGCTGCTGACCGGCGCGAGCCCCGCCGAACTCGCCGCGCCGCGCACGCTGATGCTCGCGGTCGCCAATAGCGCGGCGACGATCGTCTTCGTCGCCAGCGGCATGGTGGCATGGGCCTTGTGCCTGCCGATGATGATCGGCTCGATCGCCGGCGGCTATCTTGGTGCGCTGGTCGGGCGCAGCCTGCCGCCCGGCGTGATCCGGGGCTGGACGTTGCTGGTCACCACCGTGACCACCGCGGTGTTCTTCTGGCGCGCCTACGGCTGAGACGACCGCTTATCCCGGCCGGCGCATCTCGAACCGTGTTTCGGGCGTGACCTCGAAATAATCCGCCGGCCCGCCCCCGCGCAGGATCGGGCGGGCGCGAGCGGTCTGGTAGACGCCGTCCTCCAGCATCGCGGTGTCGATATGGATGCCCACCGCCTCGCCGATCACCAAATACTGATCGAGCTCCGTGCCATGGCGGTCGGTGAGGCGCAGGATCTGCGTCAGCTTGCATTCGAACGCCACCGGACTCGCCGCCACCCGCGGCGGCGCGACCAGCCGCGACGGCAGCGTGTCGAGCGCGGCGAGATCGAACTCGTCGACCTCGGGCGGGACGATCGCCGCAGTCGCGTTCATCGCCTCGGCGAGATCGCGCGTCGCGAGGTTCCAGACGAACTCGCCGGTCGCGTCGATATTGGCGACGCTGTCCTTCCAGCCCATCGAGGAAAAGGCGATCAGCGGCGGCGTATAATTGATCACGTTGAAGAAGCTGTAGGGCGCGATGTTGCGCACGCCCTCGGCGGAGACGCTGCTGATCCAGCCGATCAGTCGCGGCGCGACCATCGCGTTGAGCGGGTCGTGCGGCAACCGGTGGCCGTCGCGCGGTTCGTAGAAATGCCATTCGATCATGGGCGCTTAACTGCTATGCATGCGATATGGACCCAATCGCCCCCGGTACATCCATCCTGCGCCATGCGTTGGCGACGCGCGTCTGGCATTGGATCAACGCCGTCGCGGTCATCATCCTGCTCGGCAGCGGGCTCGGCATCTCCAATGCGCATCCGCGGCTCTATTGGGGACGATACGGCGCCAATTTCGATCACGCTTGGGCGCAATTGCCGCGCTTCCCGGCGTGGATCACGATCCCCGCCAATTACAATCTCGCTATCTCGCGTCGCTGGCATCTGCTGTTCGCGCTCGTCTTCGCCTTCGGCCTGCTCGGCTATATGATCGTCAGCCTGGTCAACCGCCATTTCGCACGCAAGCTCGCGCTGCGCCGCGCCGACGTCAACCTTGCCCATCTTGCCGAAGACGTCCGCGATCACCTTAACCTGCGCTTCCACGACGCCGACGATCCCGGCGCGTACAACAGTCTCCAGAAATGGAGCTATATCCTCGTCCTCTTCCTCGCGCTGCCGCTGATGATCTTCACCGGGCTGGCGCTGTCGCCGGGGATGGATGCCGCCTGGCCGTGGCTGCTCGACCTGTTCGGCGGCCGCCAGTCGGCGCGCTCGCTGCATCTCGTCGCCGCGACGCTGATCGGCGGCTTCATCGTCGTCCATGTCGCGCTCGTCATCCTCGCCGGCGCGGGCAACGAACTGCGCGCGATGGTCACCGGCAAGTGGAAGGTCCCCGAGGCATGATCCTCCCCCGCCGCTCGCTCCTGACGGCAGGCGCCGGGCTGCTGCTCGCCGGCTGCGACAAGGTCGCCGCGATCCCACAGGCGCGCAAGATCCTGTTCGCCGGCGAGGACATGCACCGCGGCCTGCAACGCGCGCTATTGGACCGCGGTGCGCTCGCACCCGAATTCACCCGCGAGCAGATGTCGCCGATCTTCCGCGCCAACGGCACGCGCGATCCCGGCACACCCGATTACGCCGCGATGGTCGCCGACCAATTCGCCAGCTACCGCCTCAAGGTCGGCGGCCTCGTCGACCGGCCGCTGGCGCTGTCGCTCGACCAGCTCGCGTCGATGCCCTCCCGCAGCCAGATCACCCGCCACGATTGCGTCGAGGGCTGGAGCGCGATCGGCCAGTGGCAGGGGCCGATGCTCGGCACCGTGCTGAAGGCGGCGGGGATGCGCAACACCGCGCGCTACGTCGTCTTCACCTGCGCCGACCTCTACAACGGCCAGCCCTATTACGAATCGATCGACACGATCGACGCCTTCCATCCGCAGACGATCCTCGCGCTCAAGATGAACGGTGCGCGGCTGACCGTGCCGCACGGCGCGCCGGTGCGGCTGCGCGTCGAGCGCCAGCTCGGCTACAAGCACGCCAAATACGTCACCGGGATCGACGCGGTCGCCAGCCTCGCCACCATCGGCAAGGGCAAGGGCGGCTATTGGGAGGACAATGTCGATTACGATTGGTATGCGGGCATCTAGCGGATTAAGGCAGCGCGCATGGCGCTGATCGATATGTTCCTCAGCCGCGCCGTCAAGCGTGGCCAACTCACCCTCCACCGTCCCGGCAAACCGCCCGCCACCTTCGGCACCCCCGATCCCGAGCTCGGCCATATCCAGCTCCGGTTCCAGGACAATGGCGTCGCCGGACGGATCGTCCGCAACCCCGCGCTCGCCGCCGGCGAGATGTATATGGACGGCCGGATGACCGTCGACGGCGACGACATCATGGGCCTCGTCCAGCTGATGAAGCGCAACAGCGCGTGGGAAGCCGGCCAGAACGCGCTGCAACCCTCCGCCTTCGTCCGCGGCTTCGGCGCGGTGAAGCACCGGCTCGACCGGATCAACATGGAGCGCCGCTCCAAGAAGAACGTCGCGCATCACTACGACCTGTCGGCGCGGCTCTACGACCTCTTCCTCGACGCCGACAAACAGTACAGCTGCGCTTACTACACCGACCCGGACAACAGCCTCGAACAGGCGCAGAGCGACAAGCTCGCGCATATCGCCGCCAAGCTGGCGCTGCGGCCGGGCATGCGGGTGCTCGACATCGGCTGCGGCTGGGGCGGCATGGCGCTGTATCTCAACAAGCATTTCGGCGTCGAAGTGCTCGGCGTGACGCTGTCCGAGGAACAGCTCAAGATCGCGCGCGAACGTGCCGCGGCGGCGGGCGTCGCCGACCGGGTCAAGTTCGAGCTGATCGACTATCGCCGCGTCGAGGGCCAGTTCGACCGCATCGTCTCGGTCGGCATGTTCGAACATGTCGGGCCGCCGCAATATCGCGCCTATTTCCGCAAATGCCGCGACCTGCTGACGCCGAGCGGCGTCGCGCTGATCCACACGATCGGCCGGCTCGGGCCGCCCAGCGTTACCGACGACTGGACGACCAAATATATCTTCCCCGGCGGCTATAATCCGGCACTGTCGGAGACGATCGCGGCGTTCGAAGGGCTGAAGCTGTTCCTCACCGACGTCGAGGTCCTGCGCCTCCATTACGCCTATACGCTGTACGAATGGTATCGCCGGACGGTGGCCGCCCGCGACGCGATCATCGCCTTGTACGACGAACGCTTCTACCGGATGTGGACCTTCTACCTCGCCGGCGCGGCCAATGCGTTCGAGAATGGCGGGCTGGTCAATTTCCAGATCCAGTTCAGCCGCAGCCGCACCGAACTGCCGATCACCCGCGACTATATGTTCGAGGGCGAACGGAAGCTGCGGGGATACTGAGAACATCATTCTGTCATCCCCGCGCAGGCGGGGATCCATACGCGCGGACCACACGGCTAGAGGCGCAACGTCAGCGTCTATGGATCCCCGCCTCCGCGGGGATGACGGTAAGTGGGCGAATTGGAAGCCCTAGCGCGCCTTGGGCACCGGCGCCGGCGCGATGATCGCCGCACGCGCGGCGGTCCGTTCCTCGAGGCTCACCACGCCGTCGTGGTTGGTGTCGTATCGCGACGCCAGCGCGCGGAACAGGCCCTGCATCTCGGCGGGCGTCACCTTGCCGTCGTGATTGGCGTCGGCGGTGTTGAACCAGGCGGTGCTGATCGCCTTGGCCTTGCCTGGCGGCATCTTGTTCTTGCCGACGTCCATCCGTGCGACGCGCGCGTCGATCTCGGCGCGGGTCAGCACGCCGTCGTGATTGGCGTCGGAGCGGTCGAACTCGGCCTTCAGCTTGGGATCGATCGCCTGCGCCGCCACCATCGGCGTGGCGAGCATCAGGACGAGCAGAGCGGCGAGCAACGGACGAAACATGACGTCTCCGAAAAAAGGGATCGACCGCGATACTAGCGGCCGGCGATTAAACCCACCGTGAACGCAACCGTTGCGCAGGCGCGCGCAGGAGCCTAGGGGCGCGGCGACCCGACCATAGCCAAGGATGCTGCCGTGACCGATCAGATCAACCGTGTCGTTCTCGCCTATTCGGGTGGGCTGGATACGAGCGTGATCCTGAAGTGGCTGCAACAGACGTATAATTGCGAGGTGGTGACCTTCACCGCCGACCTCGGCCAGGGCGAGGAGCTGGAGCCCGCGCGGCAGAAGGCGCAGATGGCCGGCGTCAAGCCCGAGCATATCTTCATCGACGATCTGCGCGAGGAATTCGTACGCGATTACGTCTTCCCGATGATGCGCTCCAACGCCCTGTATGAAGGGCTGTATCTGCTCGGCACCTCGATCGCGCGGCCGCTGATCGCCAAGCGCCAGATCGAGATCGCCCGTCAGGTGAACGCCGATGCGGTCAGCCACGGCGCGACCGGCAAGGGCAACGACCAGGTCCGCTTCGAGCTCGGTTATTACGCCCTCGCGCCCGACATCAAGGTGATCGCGCCGTGGCGCGAATGGGACCTGACCAGCCGCACCCGGCTGATCGAATTCGCCGAACAGCATCAGATCCCGGTCGCCAAGGACAAGCGCGGCGAATCGCCCTTCTCCACCGACGCGAACCTCCTGCACACCTCGTCGGAGGGCAAGGTGCTTGAGGATCCGTGGCAGGAGGTGCCGGATTATGTCTATTCGCGTACCGTAAACCCCGAGGACGCGCCCGACGCCCCCGAATATATCACGATCGATTTCGAGCGCGGCGACGGCGTGGCGCTGAACGGCGAGGCGACCAGCCCGGCGACGCTGCTGACCAAGCTCAACGAACTCGGCCGCCGTCACGGCATCGGCCGCCTCGACCTCGTCGAGAACCGCTTCGTCGGCATGAAGAGCCGCGGCATGTACGAGACGCCGGGCGGCACCATCTATCACCTCGCCCATCGCGGCATCGAGCAGATCACGCTCGACCGCGGCGCCGCGCACCTCAAGGACGAACTCGCGCCGCGTTACGCCGAGCTGGTCTATAACGGCTTCTGGTTCAGCCCCGAGCGCGAGATGCTGCAGGCGGCGATCGACCACAGCCAGGCGAAGGTCAGCGGCACCGTCCGCCTCAAGCTCTACAAGGGCGGCGTCTATATCGTCGGCCGCAGGTCGCCCAATTCGCTCTATTCGGAAAAGGTCGTGACCTTCGAGGACGATCAGGGCGCCTACGACCAGCGCGACGCGGCAGGCTTCATCAAACTCAACGCGCTGCGCCTTCGCCTGCTAGGCCGCCGCGACGCCTGATTCGCGGAGCGGCATGGCGTGGTTACGACGCCTGCCCGCACCAAACCGTCACCCCGGACTCGTTCCGGGGTCCACCCATCCGCAAGGGCACGGCCGGAGGCTCCAGCCCCGCGCCTCGCCGCAGAGTGGACCCCGGAACGAGTCCGGGGTGACGGATGTGGGTGGTCCGGTCACGAGCCCCGCCGCCTCCATTCGGCGCACCCGGCACGACAATGCTTGTCGGACGCGGTTCCTACCCACTAAGGCAGGATGATGCAGGGGCATAAGCTGCACTGGTGGCAAACGCGGTGGTTCGTCGTGGCGATGGTGATCGCGGCGGTGATCCCGTTGTTGTGGCCCGACATCCCGCCGCTGGTCGATCTGCCCGGGCATATGGGGCGCTATCGCGTCCAGCTCGACGGCGCCGCCTATCCGTGGCTCGCCGAATGGTACGATTTCCGCTGGGCGTTGATCGGCAACCTCGGCGTCGACCTGCTTATCGAGCCGCTCGCGCCGATCTTCGGCCTCGAACTCGCCGTCAAGCTGATCATCATGGCGATCCCCGCACTCACCGTGTCGGGATTGCTGTGGATCGCGCGCGAGGTGCACGGCCGCATTCCCGCCACCGCGCTGTTCGCATTGCCGCTCGCCTACAGTTACCCCTTCCAGTTCGGCTTCGTGAATTTCGCGCTGTCGATGGCGCTGGCGCTCAACCTGTTCGCGCTGTGGCTGCGGATGGGCCGGCTCGGCAGCCTCAAGCTGCGCGCGATCCTGTTCGTGCCTTTGTCCTGCGCCTTGTGGGTCTGCCACACCTTCGGCTGGGGGGTGCTCGGCATCCTCGCCTTCTCCGCCGAGATGGTCCGCCAGCACGACCTGCGCAAGGACGGCCGCGGCGGCCATTGGCTGGAGAGCTGGACGCGTGCCGCCATCGGCTGCCTGCCGCTCGCTTTGCCGTTCGCGATGATGGTGCTGTGGCGTTCGGGCGATCACGTCACCGGCAAGACGATGGACTGGTTCAACTGGCGTGCCAAGGTCGGCTGGATCATCATGGTGTTGCGCGACCGCTGGATGGCCTTCGACCTCGCCTCCGCCACCGTGCTGTTCATCATCCTGCTCAAGGGCGTCCGCGACCATCGCGTCGAATATTCGCGCAACCTGCTGCTTTCGACGCTGTTCCTGACCGCGATCTTCGTGCTGCTGCCGCGGATCGTCTTCGGCTCGGCCTATGCCGACATGCGGCTCGCGCCGTTCGTGATCGCGATCGCGCTGATCGCGTTGCGTCCCCGCCACGGCCTGTCGTTCCGCGGCGCCTCGACATTGGCCGCGCTCGGCCTGCTCTTCTGCGGCGCGCGGCTGGTCGGCACGACGATCAGCTATCTGCAATTCGACCGCGAATACGACCGCACGCTCGCTGCGCTCGACCACGTCCCGCGGGGCGCGCGATTGCTGACCATGGTCGGTCGCACCTGCCGCGACGAATGGCTCTATTCGCGGCTCGAACATGCCGCCGGCATCGCGCTCGAACGGCGCATCGCCTACGCCAACGATCAATGGTCGATGGCTGGCGGGCAGTTGCTCACCGTCCGCTACACCCCCGCCGGCCGCTTCGCGCACGATCCGTCGCAGCTCGTCACCGACCGGCGCTGCCGCGGCGAATGGTGGCGGCCGTTGCGCGTCTCGCTTGCCTATCTGCCGCGCGATGCCTTCGACTATGTCTGGCTGATCAATCCGGCGCCGGTCGAACCCGCATTCCTGACCGGCCTGACGCCGATCTGGCGCAGCGGCCGCGACGTCCTCTATCGGATCGATGACCGCCGCCGCCCGGACGTGACGCTCGACCCCGATCTGCTGCCGCCACGGCGCCGGCCGGTCAGCCTTCTCCCTTCCTGAACGGCGCCAGCTCGGCGAGATAGCTCTGCTCGTCCGCCACCGCGGCGCGCTCGCGGACAAGGAAGTCGGCGATCGCGCGACGGAAGCCCGCATCGGGAATGTAATGCGCCGACCACGTCGGCACCGGCACATAGCCGCGCGCCAATTTGTGCTCGCCCTGCGCGCCCGCCTCGACCGTCTTGAGCCCGCGCGCGATCGCGGCGTCGATCGCCTGATAGTAACATAGCTCGAAATGGAGGAACGGCACCTCCTCGGTACAGCCCCAATAGCGACCGTAGAGCGTGTCCGCGCCGATCAGGTTGAGCGCCCCCGCGATCGGTGTGCCGTCCCGCTCGGCGAGGATCAACAGCACGTCGTCGCCCATCCGCTCGCCAAGCATCGGGAAAAAGCTGCGGTTCAGATACGGCCGCCCCCATTTGCGGCTGCCCGTATCCTGATAGAAGGTCCAGAACGCGTCCCAATGTTCCGCCTGGATCTCTGCACCGGAGAGATGACGGATCGTCAGCCCCTGTACCGCCGCCTCGCGCTCCTTGCGGATCGCCTTGCGCTTGCGGCTGGCGAGCGCGGCGAGGAAATCGTCGAAACTCTTATAGCCCTGATTGGCCCAGTGGAATTGCGTGCCCTCGCGGATCAGCCAGCCCGCCTGTTCGAACAACGGCACCTGCTCCGGGCTGACGAAGGTCGCATGCGCCGACGACAGGCCGTGCTGGTCGGTCACCGCTTCGAGCGCCGCGATCAGCGCCGGACCGGCGCTCTCCTCGCGCAGCAGCAGGCGCGGTCCCGGCACCGGACTGAACGGCGCGGCGATCTGGAGCTTGGGATAATAATGGCCCCCCGCCCGCTCCCACGCGTCCGCCCAGGCATGGTCGAAGACATATTCGCCCTGGCTGTGGCTCTTGGCATAGGCGGGAGCGATCGCGGCGGGCGCCCCGTCGGCACCGTCGACGACGATCGGGATCGGCTGCCACCCCGATCGCCCGCCGGTGCTGGCCGACTCTTCGAGCGCGGCGAGAAAGGCGTGGCGGACGAAGGGGTTGCCGGTACCGGCGCAGGCGTCCCATTGGTCGGCCGGGATCGCACGGACGCCATCGACGAGGCGGGCGGCGACCTGGGTCATGCGGCGAGGATCGTAAAGGTCATCGCGACGGATATAGGCGCTCGGCACCGACTTGCGGAGGGGGCGTCAACCACGCCCCCTCCCGGAAATCACACCAGTTCGACGATCGCATCCACCTCGACCGCCGCGCCGAGCGGCAGCACCGGCACGCCGACCGCGCTGCGCGCATGTTTGCCGGCGTCGCCGAACAGCGCGACCATCAGCTCCGACGCGCCATTGGCGACCTTCGGCTGGTCGGTAAAATCGGCCGCCGAATTGACGAACACGCCAAGCTTGACGATCCGCTTCACCCGCGACAGGTCGCCGCCGAGATATTTCTTCACCTGCGCGACGATCATCAGCCCGCAGAGTTTCGCGGCCTCCTGCCCGTCCTCCAGCGACACGCCGTCGCCGAGTCGGCCGGTGACGAGCTGCCCCGCCCTGAACGGCAGCTGCCCCGACAGATGGAGCAGACCGCCCGCCTCGACCACCGGCACGTAAGCGGCGACGGGCGCCGCGGCTTCGGGCAACGACAGGCCGAGTTCCTCGAGCTTGCGATCGACATGGGTGGTCATGGCTGGGTCCTTTCGGGGAAATGATCGGGGGCGCTTAGCCGATTCGGCGGGCGGGTGGAACGCCGTCGCCACCCCCCGCGTCAGCCCCGCTTAGGCGGGGATGACGAAGCGAAGGGGATAACTAGGCTGCCACCCCAGCGTCGAACCGCGCCGCGATCCAGTCCGCCGCCTCGCGCCAATCGTCGATCCGCGCGTGCGCGAAGGCGGCGGGTGGTACGTTGGGGGCCAGCGTCGGCTCCGACACCATGTGCAGCCGGTGCACCTCGGGCGCGTGGCGCGCGACCGATTCGTGGTGCACGGCGAGATCGTCGACGAACACCGTCACCGGGTCGCCATAGTCCGCGCGCAATCGCGCGACCGGCTCGCCCTTGCCGCCTTGATTGCATTCGACGCGATGCGCGATGCCGAATCGCGCCAATTGTTCGATCCGCGCCGGCTTGCACGCATCGGTGATGTTGGTGAGCACGACGATGTCCGCCTGCGCCGCCAGCCGCGCGAGGGCCTCGGCAGCATGCGGCACCAGCGTCTGGCGGTGCATCTCTGCCGGAAAGAAACCGCCGAGCATGTCCCACATCTCCTCGCGCGTCGGCGCGGGGCCGCCGTCCCGACGGCGCATACTGTTTGCGAAATCGGCACCGTCGGGCGTGAAGTCGATGTCGTGCGCCTCGCCGACCCAGGCGCCGAAATGCTTCACCATGTGCAGCAGCACCTCGTCGCAATCGGTAATCAACAACGGTTTCATCGCAGCTCCAAGGCCTGGCGGGCGCCGACCAGCGCCTCCGGGGGAACGCCGAGCGCGCGGGCGCAGGCGATCAGATCGGGTTCGTAGGATTCGAGATATTCGATCACCGCACCCAGCACCGCCGGCTCGCCGGCACGGGCGCGCAGATCGTCGGGGAACAGGCCGGTGACCGCGATCAGCCGGTCGGCGCGGTCGGGCTCGCCGATCGCCCACACCAGGGCCTGCAGGGCGAGCACCTCGGGATCGGGGATGTTTGTATCGCGCGCGCGCATTGCCTATCGTCCATTATCGGAAGGGTTGGTGACGCACGTGGCGAAACGGGTACTCGTTGTCGAGGACAACGAACTCAATCTGAAACTGTTCTGCGACCTGTTGCGCGCGCACGGCATGACCGCCGAGCCGGTGCGCGACGGGCGCGAGGCGGTGGCGCGCGCACGCGCCTTCGGTCCGGACCTGATCGTCATGGATATCCAGATGCCGCACGTCACCGGCTATGAGCTGATCCTCGAACTGATGGCCGACGAGCAATTGCGCGATATCCCGGTGATGGCGGTGACGGCCTATGCCGGCCGCGACGACGAGGAGCGCATCCGCGCCGCCGGCGCACGCTCCTACGTGTCGAAGCCGATCAGCCTCGCCCGTTTCATGGACGCGGTGAACGCGCTGCTTTGACGGAAAGACGCCCTGCCGAGCCGGCGAGGCTTCGACAGGGCGCCGCGCGCTTCCAGACCCCCGCCCCCCGAGAAGGGCCGGATGCTGCAAGCCTGAAGAAAACGTGACATTGCCGGTCCGGTTCCCGCCACCCAGCGCGGCGACCTTCGCCACCACACAAACCAAGGGCGGCATCCTCATGGAGAGAACACCGCCCTTGGCCCGTAGTGACGCGATACAGGGCAGCCGGAGGATCCAGCCGCCAGTGTTCGCTATGCCGAAAGAAGATGAACGCAATGTGTCCGAAGCGCGCCCGGATCAAGGCGTTAGTCGCAGGGCGACGGCGCATGCGAAAAGCCGCCGGCGCCCATGCACCGGCGGCTCTTGCGTATGTTGGCAAACGGCGGCGGCGCGCTGCGCCGCCCGGCCGCTTACTTGATCTTGGCTTCCTTGAACTCGACGTGCTTGCGCACGACGGGATCATACTTGCTGAAGCTCAGCTTCTCGGTCTTCGTCCGCGGGTTCTTCTTGGTGACGTAGAAGAAACCGGTGTCGGCGGTGCTGACGAGCTTGATCTTGACGGTAGTCGGCTTGGCCATGAGCCCTAATCCTGAAAACAAGGAGAGCGGCAGCACCAACGCAGCCGCTCGATCAGTCGCGGCGCATGGGCCAGCGGCGCGCGAAAGTCAACCATGGCCATGCCGCAGCAGTCGTCTTAACCACCCCATTACCTTTGGCGGCCCAGGATTGCGGCAGAAAACACGGGGGCGAGGATGATGGCGCGGCGAATCGAGCGGCAGGCGGACGAGCTGGATGCGGTGCGCGCCGATCTGTCGGCACGAATCGCCGCGATCGACGTCAAGGCGCCCTACAGCTGCGCCAGCGACCTCAAGCCCGACATCAACCAGATCCGCCTGATCGCCCACCGCAACGGACTCAATCCCGCGGTGACCGTCGCCCATTTCGTCGACTCGGCGCTGTCGCGTGGCGAACAGGGCGCGCTGCTCCATGGCTGGCTGCGGATGCTCGGCGATGCGATCGCCAGCGAGCGGCAGGACGTGCGCGCCTGCGACACCTTCGCTGCCGCCTGTTCGGTGCGGCTGGCGGGCTGACGCCATGGACGCGCTGATGGCGGCGCTGGTCGCGGCCGCTTTTGCGCAAGTCGGCGATCGGCCCGCATGGCTCGCGTCGATCCTCTCGGACCGGTATCGCGCGCCGGGGCTGGTGATCGCCGCGGCGGCGGTGGCGCTGCTCGGCGCCGGGCTGCTCGCCGCAGCCGCGGGTGCGTTGCTGGCACCTCGGCTGACACCGGAGGCCAGGCAGCTTTTCCTCGCGCTGGCGCTGCTGTTCCAGGGCGGTGGTGCGCTGTTCCCGGTCAAGCCACCCGACCGGCTCGCCGGCTGGCGCCTCGGCGCGGCGCTGACCAGCCTGATCGGCCTGTTCATCCTCGCCTTCGGCGACGGCGTACAATTCATCGTCCTCGCATTGGCCGCGCGGGCGCAATTGCCGTGGCTGGCCGCGATCGGGGCGATGCTCGGCTCGCTCGCGGTGATCGCCCCCGCCGCGATCCTGGGCGAGGCGGGCTGGACCGGCCTGCCGCTGGTCACGCTGCGCCGGATCATCGGCGTCCTGTTCGTGCTAGCTGCGATCGGACTGGGGCTTTCCGCGCTGCGCCTGATCTGATCCGTCGATCATCGACATGCGCAAAATGGCTGCTGCACCGGGAGCGTTTCGGCTATCGGATCGTTGCCGCAACGATTCCTTTCCCACGGAGATTTCCATGGCCGACATCAACCCGGCGCTGAACACGCCGACCGACCTCAGCAACACCCGCTCGGTGGCGGATGCGCTCAATTCGTCGCTCGCCGATTGCTATGCGCTGTATCTGAAGACCAAGAACTTCCACTGGCACGTCTCGGGACCGCATTTCCGCGACTATCACCTGCTGCTCGACGATCAGGCGGCGCAGATCCTTGGCGTCACCGATGCGATCGCCGAGCGCGTGCGCAAGACCGGCAACACGACGCTGCGCTCGATCGGCGACATCAGCCGCCGCCAGACGATCGCCGACAACGACCTCGACTTCGTCGATGCCGGCGCGATGCTGGCCGAACTGCGCGAGGACAATCTCAAGCTGGTCGAAAGCTTCCGCGTCGTGAAGGACGCCGCCGAAGAGGCGAAGGACAATGCCACCAGCGGCATCGTCGACGAATGGACCGACCAGGCCGAGGAACGCGCCTGGTTCCTGTTCGAGGCCAGCCGCAAGGGCTGAGCCGTTATCGCATCAGCTACCATCTTGACCCCACCGTCACCCCGGACTCGTTCCGGGGTCCACCGGACCGCCGGAGCAACAAGCCGCTCTTTGGCGGACCGGTGGATGGCGGAACCAATCCGGCATGACGGGTGGGCGTGTCGGACGTTTCCCGTACTGTCCATGACCGCATAAGCGACACCGACGGAGCGCTTCACCCGACCGCGCGTTCCCCCTTCATGCACGCCTTCGCCGCGCTCCTCGATTCGCTCATCTACACGCGTGGGCGGAACGCCAAGCTCAAGCTCATCGTCGATTATCTGCTCGCGACGCCCGATCCGGATCGCGGTTGGGCGATGGCGGCGCTGACCGGCGACCTCGATCTGCCCGGCGTCAAACCGGCGCAGATCCGCGCGTTGATCGAGGCGCGCGTCGATCCCGTGCTGTTCCGGATGAGCCGCGACTATGTCGGCGACACCGCCGAGACGGTCGCCTTGCTGTGGCCCGCGCCCGTCCCCGCCCCCGCGGGCGCGCCTTTGTCGATCAGCGCCGCGGTCGACGCGCTGCGCCACCTCTCGCGTTCCGACGCACCCGCGGTGCTCGCCGCGATGCTCGATCGGCTCGATTCGGAGGAGCGGTTCGCGCTCCTCAAGATGGCAACCGGGGCATTGCGCATCGGCGTCTCCGCGCGCCTCGCCAAGACCGCCTTGGCACAGGCGTTCGGGCTCGACGTCGATGCGGTCGAGGAGGTCTGGCACGGCCTCACCCCACCCTATGCCAGCCTGTTCGCCTGGGCCGATGGCACCGGCGAGCAACCCACCGCGGCCGATGTCCCCGTCTTCCGCCCGTTCATGCTCGCGCACGGGCTGGAGGACGCGCAGGTCGACCTCGCCGATTATGCCGCCGAGTGGAAATGGGACGGCATCCGCGTCCAGATCGTCCACGTCGCCGGCCAGACGCGGCTCTACAGCCGTACCGGCGACGACGTCACCGGCAGTTTCCCCGACGTCGCCGCGGCTTTCTCCACCCCCGGCACGATCGACGGCGAATTGCTGGTCAAGGGCGACGCGCAGGGCGGCGAGGCCGCCAGCTTCAACGCGCTGCAACAGCGGCTCGGCCGCAAGACCGTGTCGGCGAAGATGCTCGCCGACTATCCGGCCTTCGTCCGCGTCTACGACCTGTTGTTCGACGGCGGCGAGGATTTGCGTCCGCTGCCGTGGAGCGAACGACGGCAGCGACTCGAAGCCTTCGTCCCCCGCCTCGACCCCGACCGGTTCGACCTCAGCCAGGTGATCGACGCCGCTAGCTTCACCGAGCTGGAAGCGATCCGCGCCGGCGCGCGCGACGCGGCGATCGAAGGCGTGATGCTCAAGCGCCGCGATTCGCCCTATGTCGGCGGTCGTCGCGCCGGCCTTTGGTACAAATGGAAGCGCGACCCGCTCACCGCCGATTGCGTGATGATGTACGCACAGCGCGGCAGCGGCCGACGCTCGTCTTATTACAGCGATTACACCTTCGGCTGCTGGACCGAGGACGGCGAGTTGCTCCCCGTCGGCAAGGCCTATTCGGGGATCACCGACGAGGAATTGAAGATGCTCGACGGCTTCGTGCGCCGCCACACGCTCGCGCGTTTCGGCCCGGTGCGCGAGGTGGAGAAGACGATGGTGCTGGAGATCGCGTTCGACTCGATCCACGGTTCGACGCGCCACAAATCGGGTGTCGCGATGCGCTTCCCCCGAATCGCGCGGATCAGGACGGACAAGCCCGCCGCGGAAGCGGATCGCGTCGAGACGCTGCGCCGGCTGGTGACCTGACGCCCGACGTCGCGCGAGCGGGACCTATCCGGCTCGGCCGACCTCTTCGCCGATCCGGATTTCGAACAAGGTCGGCCAATATTTGCCCGTCACGAACAACCGGTCGTGCGCGGCATCATAGGCGATGCCATTGGTCACCGCGTCGGGATCGGGATTGTGGATTTCGGCGAGCAGCGGGCGCAGATCGATCAGGCCGTCGACCTTGCCCGTCGCGGGATCGATCCGCGCGATGAAACCGGTCATCCACACATTGGCGAGGATGCGGCCCTGGACGTATTCGAGCTCGTTGAGCTTGGCCAACGGCCGTCCGTTGAGCGTAACCGTGATCCGCCCCCGCTCCTCGAACGTCGCCGGGTCCATCCGCCGCAACGTCGGCGTGCCATCCGACAGGATCAGCGTGCGTCCGTCGCCGGTCAACGCCCAGCCTTCGCCGGCATAATGAAACGGCTGGCCGATCCGCTTGAGCGCGGGCAGCGACCAGCGGAAGCCGATGCCGGTCTTCCACGTCAGGCTGAGCAGGCTGTTCTTGACGCAACCGATACCCTCACCGAACAGCTCCGGGCTCAGCCGTGCGCGCGCCGCGACCTTGCCATCGGCGAGGCCAACGCGGCGGATGTCGGATGCGCCCTCCTTGCCGGTGCTTTCGTAGAGGTCGCCGCCGCAGAACAGCAGGCCCTCGGTGAAGGCGCCGGTATCGTGCGGCAGCCGCGCGACGACGGTGGCGGCGTAGACCGGGACGCCGGCTTCGGCCGGTGCCGCCGGCGTGGCGGGGACGGCCTGCGCCGCGGGCGGACTCGCCGGGGGGGGCGCCTGCCACGCCGACGCGGCGATCGCGCCGAGCAGCCCGAGCCCCAATGTCACCTTCACCACACGCATGTCCTCATCTCTCGGCCGACGCGGCGTCCCGCGGCATAGCCCGCACCGGCCCGGCCGTCATCCCCGCGTCGACGGCAGGGCAATTCGAGGCTTTTGCGAAAGTCCTCGTCACCGGAACAACCGGGCCGTGCTCCTGCGAAAGCAGGAGCCCAGAGCCAGGCAATACAACGTCTATGGTGTTCGGAATCCCTGAACGCCTGCTTGAACGCCCTTATGGCGAAGCCCCGCCCCACGACGGACGTCGTGGCGAATACCCGAACCCCAAAACGCAAAAAGCCCGGCACCGCAGGTCGCGGGGCCGGGCTTTTCGTTAAAGGGTCGGGACCGTTACGACGCGGCCGACAGGTTCACCGCGGCGTACTTGCCGCGACGATCGACTTCGAGCTCGAACTGCAGCTTGTCGCCCTCGTTGAGGGTCGACATGCCGGCACGCTCGACCGCCGAGATGTGCACGAACGCATCGGGCTGGCCGTCGTCGCGCTGAATGAAGCCGAAGCCCTTCATCGCGTTGAAGAACTTGACGGTACCCGTCGCCTTCTCACCGGTCAGCTGACGCTGCGGCGCGCCACCGGCACCACCCGGACGCGGACCACGATCGCCGAAGCCGCCTTCGCGCGGCTCGCGAGGAGCGCGCTCGGTCACGGCCATCGGCTCGCCGTCGATCTTCAGCTCGGTCGCCGAGATGCGGCCGCCACGATCGACCAGGGTGAAGCCGAGCGGCTGACCCTCGGCGAGTGCGCTCATGCCGGCCTGTTCGACGGCCGAGATGTGCACGAACACGTCCTCGCCGCCGTCATCACGGACGACGAAGCCGAAGCCCTTCTGCGCGTTGAAGAATTTGACTACGCCAGTGCCTTCGCCGACGACCTGGGGAGGCATGCCGCGACCACCGCCGCTGAACCCGCCGC